>NZ_DASYHS010000013.1:0-12505 GCF_035998295.1 Arenibaculum sp.
AGCGCGACGGGGAGAACGGCGAAGCGGGACGCGAGCGGCGAAGCCGGGTCAGCGGTATCGACCGGGCGTTCCAGATCCTCGACGACCTGATGGAACGCGGGACGCCGGCCACCGCCTACGACATCGCCAGGAGCATCGGCGCCCCCACCTCCACGGTGTACGAGATCATCGAGGGGCTGGCGGCCAAGGGCATCTTGTCGAAGCGCGCGGACAGCGGCGCGGTCTTCCTGGGGCCGAAGCTCCACTTCTACGGCCTCGCCTACATCAAGGACCAGAACGTCTCGGCCGTCTTCCAGCGCGCGATCGAGGACTTGAGCCGCGCGACCGGCGAGACGGTCCAGATCTGCGGGCGCGATGACGACAAGATGGTCGTCCTGATGATGGAGTCCGGCCCGGGCTATTTCCGCATCGCCTCGCAGGTCGGCTCGCGGGTCCCGCTGAACTGGACCGCCTCGGGCCGGCTGCTGATCGGCCACATGACCCCGGCCGAGCGCGCGGCCCTGCTGGCCCGGGCCCAGCCGTCGCCGACCGGCCGCGCCGAGACCGACCCGGCGCAGCTGGAGGAAGCCTGCCGCAGGGCGTGGGCGGAAAGACTGTCCATCCAGCGCGGCGAGGCCGACGCGGCGGTCGCCTGCATCGCCTCGCCGATCCGCGACGCGGCGGGCGACTGCATCGCCACGATCAGCGTCGTCGTGCCGGAACACCGGGCGACCGAACGCGAGTCGCAGCTCGCCGGGCAGGTCAGGACGGCCGCGACCGACATCGAGGAGGCCATGGGCTGGCGGCGCGCCGACGCTCCGGCCGCCGGCTGAACTTCGTCCCACTCCACCGATCGAACCAAGAAAAGGGAGGACTCACGATGCGATTGCTGCTTTGGTCCACGCTCGCGGGCGTGCTCGCGGCGGGTACGGCGTTCGGTGCGCTCGCCGCCGAGCCGGTCAAGGGAGGCGCCATCAACGTCGCCACCATCGGCGAGCCGCCGACGCTCGATCCCTCGGCCAGCACGGCCGACATCGTCGGCCTGATCGCCCAGCACTACTACGAGACGCTCTACACCTTCGGCCAGGACTGGAAGATCGTCCCGCTGCTGGCGGCCGAGGCTCCCACGATCTCGCAGGACGGCACGCAATACGTCATCGGCCTGCGCGAGGGCGTGAAGTTCCACGACGGCTCGACCATGGACGCGGACGACGTCGTCGCCTCCCTGAAGCGGTGGATGGACGTCGCCGTCCGCGGCAAGCAGGCTGCCGCCTATGTCACGGAAGTCACGGCTGTCGACCCGCTGACCGTCAGGATCGTCCTGTCGGAACCCTACGCGCCGCTGATGGGCCTGCTGTCGCTGGCGACCAGCGCCGCGATCGTCATGCCCGCCGACAAGGCCGCCGCCGGAACTGCCGAGCAAGCCGGCGACCCCGTCGGGACCGGGCCCTACCGGTTCCAGGAGCGCCAGCCCGACCGATACATCCTGCTGACCCGCTTCGAGGACTACACCGCCCGGGAGGACGCGGCCGACCTGTACGGCGGCCGCCGCACCGCGCATCTGGACGAGATCCGCTTCGTCCCCGTGCCCAACGCCAATACCCGCGTCGAAGGCGCGCTCGGCGGCCAGTACCACTATGCCGACGCGCTGCCGGTGGAAGCATACGGCACCCTCGACGGCCAGCCCGGGGTCGAACCGGCGGTGGTCGAGCCGTTCGGCTGGCCGGTCATGTTCTTCAACACCCGCGAAGGAGCGCTGACCGACCCGGCGTTGCGCCGTGCGGTGCTCGCGAGCCTGAACTTCTCGGACATGCTCGAAGCGGCGTTCGGCAGCGGCGAGTTCTATGCCGTCGACGGCAGCCTCTACCCCGAGGGCTTCATCTGGCACACCGAGGCGGGGACGGCGGCCCACGACCAGGGCGACCCCGCCAAGGCCGCGGAGATGGCCCAGGCCGCCGGCTACGACGGCAAGCCGATCCGCATCCTGACCAGCATGCAGTACGAGTTCCACTACAAGATGGCCCTCGTCGCGGCCGAGTACATGAAGCAGGCCGGCTTCCAGGTCGACCTTCAGGTCAGCGACTGGGCCACCCTGACCCAGCGCCGGGGCGAGCCCGGACTTTGGGAGATCTACTTCACCCACAGCCCGTTCCTGCCGGAACCGGCATTGAACTCCTTCCTGAACAACGAAGCCCCGGGCTGGTGGGCGACGCCGGAGAAGGACGCGCTGGTCGCCGCCCTCAATACCCAGAGCGACCCGGCCGCCCGGGCGGCGATCTGGGCCGACTTCCAGGAACTCGTCTACGAGCAGGTCCCGATCGCCAAGGTCGGCAACTTCAACGCGCTCGGCGCGCGGAGCACCCGGCTCGCCGGCTTCCAGCCGTCGCCGTGGCCGTTCTTCTGGAATACCTGGATCGAGAGCGACTGACCCCGGCATCCGCATCGCGCCCGTCGGCACCGGTCCGCCCGCGCCGGCGGGCGCTCCCGAGGAATTGATCATGAAGGGTTACATCCTGCGCCGGCTGGGAGGCATGGCGGTCGTCATGTTCATCGTGGCGACCGTGGCCTTCGTCATCGTCCGGGTCGTTCCGGGCGACCCGGCCGCGATCATGCTGGGTCCGGATGCGACGCCGCAGGACGTCGCGGGCCTGCGCGCGGCGCTGGGCCTCGACCGGCCGCTGCCCGTCCAGTACGCGATCTTCCTGGGCGATCTCGCGACGGGCGATTTCGGCCACTCCATCTTTCTCGACCGCCCCGTGCTCCAGGCCCTGGCGGAACGTGCCGAGCCGACCTTCGTCCTGACCTTGATGGCGACGCTGATCGCGGTGCTGATCGGCGTGCCGGCCGGCATCGTGTCGGCCGTCAACCGCGGCCGCCCGCTCGACCAGGTCACCCTGGCGCTCGCGATGCTGGGCGCCAGCATACCCAGCTTCTGGCTCGGCCTGCTGTTCATCCAGTTCTTCAGCGTCGGGCTCGGCTGGTTCCCCGTCGCGGGCTACGGCGATCCCGGTGCCGGCTTCGCGGAGCGGGTCCATCACCTCGTGCTGCCCTCGCTCGTCCTGGGGCTGATCAGCTCGGCCCTGATCACGCGCTTCACCCGGGCGAGCATGCTCGACGTGCTCGGGGAGGAGTACATCCGCACCGGCCGCGCCAAGGGCCTGGGCGAATGGCGCGTCGTCATGAAGCACGCGCTGCGCAACGCGCTGATCCCGGTGCTGACCGTGATCGGCCTGACGATCGCCATCCTGCTGGGCGGCGCCGTGGTGACCGAGACGGTGTTCGGACTGCCCGGCGTCGGAAACCTCGTGGTCCAGGCGGTCCTGCGGCGCGACTATCCCGTCATCCAGGGAGCACTGATCGCCATCGCCGGCATCTACGTGCTGATCAACCTCGCCATCGACCTGCTCTACACCGTCGTCGACCCGCGCGTGAGGTACTGAGCCATGACCCTCTCCCTGCCCGCCTCCGATCCCGCCTCCGATCCCGGCGCCGCCCGCACCCGCGTGCCGGGCTTCCTGAGCCTGCTGTGGCGGCGCAAGCTGCTGCTCGCGGCGGTCGTCATGCTGGGCATGATCGTGCTGACGGCGCTGGCGGCCCCCCTCGTCGCGGGCTTCGACCCCAACGCGATGCGGATCTCCCAGCGCCTCCGGCCGCCGGGCCTGGACCATCTCTTCGGCACCGACGAGTTCGGCCGCGACCTGTTCGCGCGCGTCGTCCACGGCGGCCGCGTCTCGCTCGCGGCGGGCGGGCTGACCGTCCTGATCGCCTGCATCGGCGGCGTGGCACTCGGCATGCTGGCCGGCTTCTTCCCGCGCCTGGACGGCACCGTCGCCAAGGTGATCGACGCCATGATGGCGTTCCCCGACATCCTGCTGGCGATCGCGCTGGTGGCCGTGCTGGGGCCGTCCCTGGCCAACGTCGTGGTGGCGCTGGGCATCGTCTACATACCGCGCGTGGCGCGCGTCGTCCGCGCCTCGACGCTGGTGATCCGCGAGCTGCCCTTCGTCGAGGCGGCCCGCGCGCTCGGCGTCCCGACCCACCGCATCCTGCGCTACCACGTGCTGCGCAACCTGACCTCGCCGATCATCGTCCAGGCCACCTTCATCTTCGCCTACGCCATCCTGGCCGAGGCGGGCCTGTCCTTCCTCGGCGTCGGCGTGTCGCCGGCGACCCCGACCTGGGGCACCATCATCAACGGCGGCCAGCAATACGCCCGGCAGGCGCAATGGATCATGCTGTTCCCCGGCGTCGCGATCGTGCTCTCGGTCTTCTCCCTCCAGATCATCGGCGACGCGTTGCGCGACGCGCTCGACCCCAAGCTTCGCAAGGACGTCTGACATCATGGCTCCGGCACGCTCCGCTTCCCCCGCGGCATCCCTGCTCCTGCGCAACGCCCGGCCGATCGCGTTCGGCCCCGGGCTTCCCGACGGCCAGCGCATCGACGTGCTGATCGGCGCCGACGGCCGCGTCGCGGCGGTCGGCCCGGGGCTCCCGGGCGCGCCGGGCCTGCCGGCCGTTGATCTCGGCGGCTCCTGGCTCTCGCCGGGCTGGGCCGACCTGCACACCCATGTCTATTGGGGCGCCACCGACATCTCGGTCCGCGTCCGGGAGGTCGGGGCGGCCACCGGCGTGCTGACGCTGGTCGATGCCGGCTCGGCCGGCGAGGCGAACTTCGCGGGCTTTCGCGAATACGTGGCCGAACCGGCGCGCGAGCGGGTCCTCTCCTTCCTGAACATCGGGTCCATCGGCCTCGTCGCGTGCAACCGCGTCAGCGAGTTGATCGACGCGCGCAGCATCGACATCGACCGCACGCTGGCCTGCATCGAGGCCAACCGCGACATCATCCGGGGTGTGAAGGTCCGCGCGAGCGGCGTGATCGTCGGCGCCTGGGGCGTCGCGCCGGCCAGGATCGCCAGCAAGGTCGCGAAGCTGGCCGGGCTGCCGCTGATGGTTCATGTCGGCGAGGCGCCGCCCCTGGTCGAGGAGGTGTTCGAACTGCTGCGCCCCGGCGACATCGTCACCCACTGCTTCCACGGCAAGCGCGGCGGCAACATCCTCGAGGACCCGGACCTGTTCGACATGGCGCGCGAGCTCCAGGCGCGCGGCGTCGTCCTCGACATCGGGCACGGCGTCGCGTCCTTCTCCTACGAGGTTGGCGCCGACGCCATCCGGCGCGGCCTGCTGCCGACGACGATCAGCACGGACCTGCATCAGCACAACCTGCACGGCCCGGTGTGGGACCTGTCGCTGGTGATGTCGAAGCTGCTGGCGCTCGGCATGCCGCTCGACGCGGTGGTGACCGGCGCCACCCGCAACGTCCTGCGCGCGGTCGGCGAGCCGCACGAGGCGCTGCTGGAGCCGGGGGCTCCCGCGCGCTTCACGGTGTTCGACCTGGTCGACGCGGAGTTGAGCCTGCCCGATTCGATGCGCCGCGACCTGCGGCTGTCGCAGCGCCTCGTGCCGCGCCTGGCGATCCTCGGCGACACGGTGATCGAGGCGGCGAGCAACCACCGCCGCGCAGGCGGCGAACCGGACAGCCACCGCCGCGCAGGCGGCGAACCGGACAACCACCGCCCCGCGGGCGTCGATCATGGCTGAGCCGGCGCTGGACCCGAACGTCGTCCTGCGGATCGAGGGGCTGAAGACCCATTTCCGGCGCGACGGGGCCACCGTGAAGTCGGTGGACGGCGTCGACCTCGAGGTCCGGCGCGGCCGGACGCTCGCGGTGGTCGGCGAGTCCGGCTCGGGCAAGTCGGTGACGAGCCTGTCCGTGATGCGGCTGATCCCCGAGCATGCGGGGCGCATCGTGGACGGCCGCATCCTCTATCGCGATCGGACGGGCCACGTGGCGGACCTCGCGCGCCTGCCGCCGGCGCAGATGCGGCGCATCCGCGGCCGGGAGATCGCGATGATCTTCCAGGAGCCGATGACCAGCCTCAACCCGGTGTTCACGGTCGGCGACCAGATCGCCGAAGCGGTGATGCTGCACGAGGGCAAGAGCCGCTCCGAAGCACGCCGCACCGCGATCGAGATGCTGCGCCTGGTCGAGATCCCGGCGGCCGAGCAGCGGGTCGACGAGTATCCCCACCGGCTTTCCGGGGGCATGCGCCAGCGGGTGATGATCGCGCTGGCGCTCGCCTGCCGGCCCAGCCTGCTGATCGCCGACGAGCCAACCACCGCGCTCGACGTCACCATCCAGGCCCAGATCCTGGACCTGATGCGCCGCCTTCAGCACGAGATGGGCATGAGCATGCTGTTCATCACCCACAACCTCGGCGTCGTCGCGGAGATCGCCCACGACGTGGCGGTCATGTATGCCGGCCGGGTCGTCGAGCAGGCCGACGTCCGTTCGCTTTTCGCCCGGCCGAGCCACCCCTACACCGTGGGGCTGCTCTCCTGCGTGCCGCGGCTGCGCCGCCACCGCGCCGATGCGCAGGCGGCGGGCGGACGCCCCGCCCGGCCCCGGCTGTCGGCCATTCCAGGATCGATGCCGAGCCCGCTGGCGCTGCCTCCGGGTTGCGCCTTCGCGCCGCGTTGCGGACGCGCGGACCCGGATTGCGAAGCCGCGGTCCCGGCACTGGCGGAAACGGCGCCCGGCCACCGGACCCGCTGCCTGCACTGGAAGGAGACCGGCGCATGACCGGAACCGCCGACACGCTGCTGCGCGTCGAAGGGCTGAAGAAGCACTTTCCTCTCGGCCATTCCCGCGACGGCGTCGTGGTGAAGGCCGTGGACGACGTGTCCTTCAATGTCGGTCGCGGCCGGATCGTCGGGCTGGTCGGCGAGTCCGGTTCCGGCAAGACGACGGTCAGCCGCGCGATCCTGCGACTGATCGAGCCGACCGGCGGCCGGGTCGTGTACGATGGCACCGACGTGATGCGGCTCGACGCCCGCGCCCTGCGCCGGTTCCGCCGACACATGCAGATCATCTTCCAGGACCCCTACTCCAGCCTCAATCCCCGCATGACCATCGAGGAGATCATCGGCGAGGCGTTGACCGCGCAGGCCCCGATGCCCGCCGCCGAGCGGCGCGACCGCACGGCGCGGCTGCTGGAGCGCGTCGGGCTGGGCCCCGAACAGATGCGCCGCTACCCGCACGAGTTCTCGGGCGGCCAGCGCCAGCGGATCGGCATCGCGCGGGCGCTGGCGGTCGAGCCCGGCTTCGTCATCGCCGACGAGGCGGTCTCGGCGCTCGACGTGTCGGTGCAGGCCCAGGTGCTCAACCTTCTCCAGGACCTCCAGCAGGAGCTGGGGCTCACCATGCTCTTCATCGCCCATGACCTGGCGGTGGTCGAGTACCTGTGCGACGAGATCGTGGTGCTCTACCTGGGCAGGATCATGGAGATCGGCCCGACGGACGCGGTCTGCAACGATCCCCGCCACCCCTACACCCGGGCCCTGCTCTCGGCCGCCCCGGTCCCGGACCCGACCGCGGACCGCAAGCGGCTCGTGCTCGCCGGCGACATCCCCAGCCCCATCGCCGCGCCGTCGGGCTGCGTGTTCCGCACGCGCTGCCCCTATGCGGTCGCCGATTGCGCCGCCGTGGTCCCACCCCTGCGCGAGACGGCGCCCGGCCGTTTCAGCGCCTGCATTCTCGAGGACATCGGATGAGTTTCGATACGTTCGCTCCGGGTGCCGTTCCCGCCCGGGCCCTGCCCCAGGGTCCGGAGGCCCGGCTCGCGGCACTCGGCGTGACCCTGCCGCCGGCGCCCGAACCCGTCGGCAACTTCGTCGGCCACCGGCGCGCGGGGCAGCTGCTGTTCCTGTCCGGCCAGGGGCCCGTCGAAGCGGACGGCCGGCTCCACACCGGCAAGGTCGGGACCGAGGTCGGGGTCGATGAGGCCTACCGCCACGCCCGGCTGACCGGCCTCAACCTCCTGGCGGTGATGCGCGAGGCGCTCGGCGACCTGGACCGCGTGGACTGCGTCGTCAAGCTGCTCGGCCTCGTCAACGCCGCGCCCGACTTCACGAGGCACCCGACGGTCATCAACGGCTGCTCGGACCTGCTGCTCGACGTCTTCGGGGCCGCCGGCGTCCATGCCCGCTCCGCCATCGGGGTGGGCTCGCTGCCCAACAACATCACGGTCGAGATCGAAGCCATCGTCGCCGTGAAAGACTGAAAGCGCGAGGAGCCTTCCATGTCCAGAACTCCCGGGAACGATCCCCGAGCGGCCGAAGGCCTCCGGCCCGTCATCAACGTGTCCGGCACCATGACCAGCCTCGGCGCCTCGATCGCGGTGCCCGACGCGATCGGGGCGATGGCGGCGATGCTGCCGCATTTCGTGGAGATCGGCGATCTCCAGCGCAAGGCGAGCGCCGAGATCGCACGGGCCTGCGGCAGCGAAGCCGGCTTCGTCACGGCCTCCGCCTCGGCCGGCATCACGCTCGCGGTCGCCGGCTGCATGACGGGGGCCGACCTGGCCGCGATCGAACGGCTGCCCGACACCGCCCGGCTGGAGAAGACCGAAGTCGTCGTCCAGGCCGGGCATCTGGTCCATTACGGGGCCCCGGTCGACCAGGCCGTCCGCCTCGCCGGGGCCAGGGTGGTCCCGGTCGGCACCGCGACCCTGGCCGACGCCTACCAGCTCGCCGGCGCCATCACGGAGCGCACGGCCGCGGCCCTCTACGTCGTCTCCCATCACGTCGTCGGCTACGGCCAGATCCCGTTCGACGCCTTCGTGAAGGAATGCAGGGCCCGCGGCGTGCCGGTGATCGTCGACGCGGCGTCGGAATACGACCTCCGCGGCTTCGTGGAGCGCGGCGCCGACGTGGCGCTCTACAGCGCGCACAAGTTCCTGGGCGGGCCGACCGCCGGGATCGTCGCCGGCCGCAAGGACCTCGTGCGCGCGGCCTATCTCCAGAACGTCGGCATCGGCCGCGGCATGAAGGTCGGCAAGGAGGGGGTGATCGGCGCCATGGCGGCGCTGCGCACCTGGGAAAAGCGCGACCATGCGGCGATGCGCGCCCGCGAGGACGGCATACTGCGCCACTGGACGGAGCGCCTGGACGGAGTACCGGGCCTGGCGACGGCGGTGGACCCCGATCCCACCGGCAACCCGCTGTCCCGGCTGCGCGTGACGATCGACCCGGCGCAGGCGCGCATCACCGCCTGGGACCTGGCCGACGCGCTCGCCGCCGGCGACCCGCCGGTGATCGTCCGCGACCACGAGGTCGAGCACGGCTATTTCCACCTCGATCCCTGCAACCTTCATCCCGGCCAGGAAACGCTCGTCGCGGAACGCCTGCTGGCGGAATGCGAACGCGCCCGGGCCCGCAACGAACCGCCCGCCGCCGACCTGGCCGGGCGGCGTGCCCGGCAGACCGCGAGGTTGCTGGCCTGGCCCGACTGAACCTCCCGCCATCCCGCGGCCGGGTGCCGGACCTGTCCGGCGGGCCGGAACCCTACGAATGGATGAGGATGTTGACGAGCCTGCCGAACGGGTCGCGCACGAAGAACCGGCGCACGCCCCAGGGCTCCTCGGCCGGCCCGTATTCCGGAAGGAAGCCCGCCGCGCGCATCCGCTCCAGCGCGGCGTCGAGGTCGTCGACCTCGATCGACAGGTCGGGCACCGGCGTGCCGGAGCCGCCTTGGGACGCGAAGGCGACCTGGACCGTCATCCGCTCGCTGGAGCCGTAGGTCGCGATCCAGCCGTGGTCCATCAGCAGCTCGAGCCCGAGCACGTCCCGATAGAAGCGCTCGGCCGCCCCGACGTCCTGCGTCGCCACGTTGGCGACGATCCTCTTCACCTTCATTCCCCCACCCCCGCCGCCGTCATTCCCGGGCGATCCCCATCCTAGCCCGGCCGGCATCCGGCGCAAGCCGGTGCCTGGGCGGCGGGAGTCCGAGACCGCCCCGGAGGTCCTGCCTCGAGGCGGAACTGGCGGTCGAGGCGCCTTTCATGCTACCCCTTCGGATAGACCAACCGCCCCGCAGGTTCCCGATTGCCCCCGCAACCGCCGAGCCGGAACGGCCATCCGAACGGCCCCTCAAGCGGCCCCCCGAGCGGCCCCCCGAGCGGCCCGGTCGTCGGCCACGCGCCCGACTACGTCGACCGGATCCGCCGCACCTTGCAGAGCCATCGCAAATGGGCGGCCGGCGCGCGCGGCGGCGTGCAGGCCGACCTCAGCTTCCACGACCTCTCCGGCCTGCCGCTCGCGGGCGTGTGCCTGCGCAACGCCAAGCTGGTCGGCGCCAACCTCGCGCGCACCGGCCTGCGCGACGCCGACCTCGCGGCATCCGTCCTGCTGATGGCCGACCTGGAAGGTGCGGACCTGCGCCGCGCGAACCTGCTGGGAGCCGATCTGCGCGGCGCCAGCTTCAACGGCGCCGCCCTGGCCGAGGCGAACCTCGCCGGCGCCGATCTGCGCGTGGGCGAGCTGGGCGCGGTCGCGACCAAGCACCGGCCGCGGAACGGCGCGGCGCCGCTGTCGCGCCGCACCGGGCTGGTCGACGCCAACCTGACCCGGGCGATCCTGGTCGGCAGCAATCTCGGCGACTGCGACCTGACCGGCGCGGAGCTGGTCGACGCCGACCTGTCGGGAGCCGACCTGTCCGGGGCGATCCTGGTCTCGACCGACCTGTCGGGCGTCTCGCTGCGCGGCGCGCGGCTCCAGGGCGCCCTGCTGTCCGGCGCGTCCATGGACGAGCGCGTGGTGGCGCAGATCCTCCAGATGGGCGGCGATCCCGACCAGCGGCTCCAGCCCGTCGGCGAGCGGCTGTTCGAGCTGGTGGCCGCGCACCAGGAATGGCTCGCCAGCAGCGGCAGCCGGGGCGCCCGGCTCGAGCTGGACATGGTCGACCTGTCCGGCGCGCCGCTCGCCGAGACGGACCTGTCGGGCGCGCGCATCCAGCGCTGCGACCTGCGCGGCGCGACGCTGGAGGGCGCCAACCTCGTCTTCTCCGACCTGTCCTACTGCAACCTCGCCTCCGCCCGCCTCGCCGGCGCGGACCTGTCGGGCTGCACGCTGCGGCGCGCGAACCTCGCCGGGGCCGACCTGCGCGACGCCGTGCTCGACAGCGTGCCGGTCGCCGGCGGGCAGGCGCGCGACTGGCCGGCCAACCTGCAATACGCCCGGCTGACGGACGCCGACCTGCGGGTGCGCGGCGCCCGGGGCGCGATCCTGCGCCAGGCCGACCTGACGGGCGCGCGGGTCAACATGGCGCTGCTGCGCGGCGCCGACCTGTCCGGGGCGAAGCTGCCCTCGGCCCAGGCGCCCGCCTGACCGGCCGGCGGATCACCGGCGCGTCTTCCCCGCCTCGGCCCCCGCCTCGACCCCCACCTCGGCAGCCGTGCCGGCCCCGTCGCCTTCGCCGCGAAACGGCTGGAGGAGCATCCGGTCGATCCGGAGGTCGCCGGGCGTCCGGAACCGCTCGATGCCGATGGTCATGCCGTCATGCCCGGCCGCGGGCTGGTCCCTGTACGTCCCGAACAGCCGGTCCCACCAGGGCAGGTTGAAGCCGTAGTTGCTGTTGGTCTCGGCGGCCACGGCGGAGTGATGGACCCGGTGCATGTCCGGGGTCACGACGAGCCGGCGCAGCGCGGCGTCGATCCGCCCTGGCAGCCGCACATTGGCGTGGTTGAACATCGCGGTGGCGTTCAGCAGCACCTCGAACAGCAGCACCGCCACCGCGGGTGCCCCGAGCGCCGCCACGGCGGCCAGCTTGATCCCCATGGACAGCATGATCTCGATGGGATGGAAGCGCAGCCCGGTGGTGACGTCGAAGTCGAGGTCGGCGTGGTGCATGCGGTGCACCCGCCACAGCGCCGGGACGGCGTGGAAGCAGACGTGCTGGAGATAGATGACGAGGTCGAGCAGCAGCACCGAGACGGGCACGGCGGCCCAGGCCGGGACGGCGAGCACGTTCATCAGGCCCCATCCCTGCCGCTCGGCCAGCAGCGCCATGCCGACGGCCGCGGTCGGGAACAGGACGCGCAGCACCACCGTATCCACGGCGACGATGCCGAGGTTGTTGGGCCAGCGCAGGCCGCGGCCGTGGCCGCGCGTCCGGCGGGGCGCCAAGGCCTCCCACAGGGCCATGGCGGCGAACACGCCGAGGAAGGCGCCGAGACGGATGACCGGCTCACCCGCCAGGAGGGTGTCGCCCATGCTCTTCGCTCCTCACGTGGCCGGCGGCCAGCGCCGTCGGCCGGACGTCACTGCATCGATCGGCCGACCGATCTGACGACGCGCCGGAGACCCTGTCAAGCGAGGGCAAGGCCGTGATCCCCGTCCGATCCAGGGCCCCGTCCACGCGGGCCCCGGCATCCCGGATCGGAGGGTTCCCGGTCCGGCGCACGCGCAGGCCTAGTCGCTTCCGGTCGAGACCTCGCCGGTCTTGGCGTCGACGCGCACCGCCACCTCCTCGCCGTCACGCGTGGCGGTCCCGGTGTAGGCGCCGTCCTCCTTCGCCAGGTCGCCGACGGTCTCGAAACCCTCGGCCGTCAGCAGGATGCGCACGATCCCCTCGTCGAGGTCGGGGATCGTCTCGGGCCCGACCGCCGCGGCATCCGGCCCCGGTGCCTGG
>NZ_DASYHS010000026.1:0-33241 GCF_035998295.1 Arenibaculum sp.
GGTCGAGGATACCGCCGTGGGCGGCGCCGTCGAGGAGCCCAGCGTCGTGATCGAGGACGCGCTCGAGCAGACCGAGGAGGCCATCGAGGCCGTTCCCGACGAGCCGGTGACCTCCCAGTAAGGCCGGCCAGTAAGGCCGGCGCAGGCCGCCCCGGTGAACGGGGGCCGGCGGAGGCGGGTCAGGCGATCAGCCCCCGCTCTCCGCCGGCACCTGCCGCGCCGGGGGACGGGGGCACGACGACCCAGCCCTCGCCGCCGCCCTGGAACGAGGCGGACCCGGTCAGGCCCAGCCCGTCGAGCGTGACCGTGAACAGGTTCTGAACGTCCTGCCGGATCTCCGCCGGCAGGACGTCGCGCGTTCGCAGGATCAGGTCGAACCGCTTGTCGCGCACGAGACCGTCGAACTGCATCTTTCCCAGCGCGCTCAGGTCGACGTCGATCAGGAACCGGCGCGCCTTGCCGCCGCTGCGCTCCGTGCCGTCCGTCTCCTCGTCGTCGGACCGGCGCACGAAGAGCTGGATGCGCGCGATCGCCTGCCCGTCGGAAAACGGCAGCGAGTAGGCGCGCCAGTCGCCCGGCAACGGCTCCGCCGCCTGCCGGGACAGCGTCTTGAAATCATCCTCCAGCGCCGACATCGCCTTGCGGTTCGTGGTCTCCAGCGCCTGGGCCGCGCGCTCGCCGATCCAGCGCCGCGCGTCTCCGCCCTGGCGCACGGCGCCGGTGAAATGCGCGATGGCGCCGGCCAGGCGCGGTCCCGCTTGCGGCAGCACGGCGGACATCAGCGCGCGCGTCCCTCCCGGGTCGGCCTGGGCCAGCGCATCGAGGGCATGGCGCAGGCTCGGCCATTCGCCGCCGTGCAGCGGGCTGAAGGCCGCCGGGGGCGGGGCGGCCGGCAGCGCGATCGCGACCACCGTGCCGGGCGGCAGGACGGCGCGCGCCTGCACCACCAGCGGCCCGTTGCCCGACGCCAGGATCGTCTGTCCGCCTGGGGACGTGCCGGTCACTACGGCTTGGAGCACCGGGCCGGGCGGGGGAGGGGCGGCAGGCGCCGGCGCGGCGGCGCCCGACGATCCTGCCGCCGCGCCGGGAAGCCGCAGCACGTGGAGGTCGACGGGAGCGCCCTGGCGCAGCCCGGACGCGGGCAGGGTGGACGCCGGGGTCGCAGGCTGCGTCGACGGCTGGATTGGGGCCGGGGCCGGGGAGGCCTGCGGCGCCTGGGATAACGGCTGCGGCCGCACCGGCACCGGTAGTGGCGCCGGCGCGGCTCCGGCGGCGGGCATGGCCGCCCTCGCCGGAGTCGCGGGCGGAGGGGACGATGGCGGAGGAGACGAAGGCGGGGGGGCCGCGCCGCGCGCGGGCGCCTGGGTGCCTTCCGGCACGGTGGCGGCGGGCGGCGGGGCGGTCGGGGATGCCTGGGGCGCCGGCGCCTGGGGAGCCGCCGCGCGGGCGCCATAGGCGGCCGCGGCGCTGGCGGCGGCGCCGGGTGGGGCGCCGGGCGGAACATGGTGCGATGGCGTCGCGGGCGCGGCCGCGGGCTGTGTGACGGGCGGTTGCGCGGCGGCGACGATCGTCGCGGCGACGACCGTTCCGGGCCGCAGCGGCGCCTGGGGAGGCGGTTGCGCCGCCGCCTGCCCCGCCGGGGGCTGGAGGCCCTGGGCCTGGGGGATCTGGGCCTGAGGGATCTGGGGCGGAGCGGCCTGCCCCTGGACCGCCTGCCCCTGGACCGCCTGCCCCTGGACCGGCGGCGCCTGGAGCGCGACGAAGGCCTGCGCGCGGGTGGGGGGATTCCCGGCCGGGATCTGCAGCGTCACGGGCCGGTCGGCGGGCAGCGGCACGGTGGTCCGCAGCACGATCTCGCCCATCGGCGTGCGCAGCCGTACCAGCCCGCCGGCCGTCTCGCCCGTGGGCGTGCCGGTCAGGACGGCCGGCCGGGTCAGATGGGCGAGGCGCTGGGGAAGCTGCTCGATCTCCACCTCGCCGACGGCCTGGGGCGCCGGGCTCGCCGCCTGCGACGCGGCGCCGGCGCCGGAACTGCCGGTGCCGGCCGGCGCTACCGGCGGTGGCGGCGCGACCCCGGCCATGCCGGCCTCACTGCGGGGCGAAGAGGCGGCGGGCGACGGCTTCCACGTCTCCGGCCGCGTCGGCCCCCGGCGAGCGGAGCAGCAGGGGGCTCTGGTTGCGGATCGCGTCGCGGACCCGGGGGTCCCGCCGGATGATGCCGGCCAGCGGGGGCGAGAACTTCAGGAAGTTCTGGCATGCCTTCAGGATGGTGCCGTAGGTCCGTTCGCCCTCGCGCACGGAGCTGGCCATGTTGACGACGACGCGCAGGTCCGCGTTCGGGCTCGCCGCGTGCGTGACCTTGATGAAGGCGTAGGCGTCGGTCAGCGACGTCGGCTCGTCGTTCGTGACCACCAGCGTGATGCCGGCCGGCCCGGCAAGGTGGCGTACCGTCCGGTCGACCCCCGCGCCAAGGTCGACGACGACGGCATCATAGGAGCGGGCGACCTCCACGAGGTCCCTGCGCAGCTCGCCGAGCCGCGCCGGCGTCAGGTTGGCGAGGCTTCCCGAGCCCGACCGCCCGGCGATGATGTCGAAGCCGCCCTCGGCGAAGCGCTCCGCCGCGGCGGCCAGCGGCAGCGTGCCGTCCATCACCGCGCCCAGGTCGTTCCTGGGCATCAGGCCGAGCTGGATGTCGACGTTGGCGAGGCCGAGGTCGCCGTCGAACAGCAGCGTGCGCCTGCCCAGCCGGGCGAGGGCGTGCGACAGGGTGATCGACAGCCAGGTCTTGCCGACTCCGCCCTTGCCGCTGGCGACGGCGACGACGTTATAGCCCCTGAGGGGAATCGCGTTTGTCGGGAGGGCCGGGGACAGGTCGGTCATGAGAAGGTTCCCGTTTGCTTGGCAACGGAGCGTGCCGGCGCGGAGGAGGGGAGCAGGAGTCGTGCCAGGGTGACCGGGTTGAGCGGCGTCAGGCCCTCGGCGACCTTGGCGGTGACGCTGACGTCGGAAAACGCGAGCCCCACCTCGTGGGTGACCGCGAGCAGCCCGCCGAGCCGCCGGGTCATGTCGAGGCGGGTGACGAGCAGGCGGCGCACGCCGAGCCGATGGAAGCAGCGCGCGACCTCCGCGGTCTCGACCGGATCGCCGCCGCCCGGAAGCACCAGGATCGGCTCGACCTCGACCGCGCCCAGCAGCTCGGCGAGGTCGTCCATGTCGCCGGCGTCGAAGGGGTTGCGGCCGGCGCTGTCGATCAGGACCTGCTCGACGCCGCGCTGCACCTCGAGGGCGTCCGCGAGCGCCAGCGTGTCCTCGACCGCCAGCAGCCTCAGCTTCAGCAGGCGGGTGAACGCCTGAAGCTGCTCGACCCCGCCGGCGCGCACGGTATCGGTGGTGATGACGCCGACCAGCTGCCCCTTCAGGGTCGCCCGCGCGGCGAGCTTGGCGACCGTCAGCGTCTTGCCGGCGCCGGGCGGGCCGACCAGCATGATCGGCTTGGGCGCCGCCGCCGCGGGCAGGGGGGCGAAGGTGAAGAGCGTGTCGAGCCCGGCGCCGAGCGCCAGCAGCGGATCGTCGGTGTCGAAGGCGGTCGCCGCCTCGACGATGCGCTCGGCCACGGCGCGCGGCGTGCCGTGGCGCCGCAGCGCGTCCGTGATCGCGTCCGCGACGTCGATCTCGGGCGTGGGATGGACGCTGGGCGGCAATGCGCGGCGGGGTTCGACCGGGGCCGCGGGCGGGGCCGGCGCCGCGGGCCCCGCCTCGTCGATGGCCGCCGTGACGCGCACCCCGCCTTCCTCCTCCCGCGTGGCGACGATGATGGCATCGTCCCCCAGCGCGGCCCGGACGGCGCGCATGGCCTCCGCCATGCTCGGTGCGTGAAAGCTCTTGAGCCGCACGTCAGGGTCCTTTCAGCGCCATGGTCAGATCTGCCCCTGCGTTCGGATCTTCGCCTTCGGATGGATCTCGTTCTGCGACATCACGACCGTGGCCGGCCGGAACCGCTCGACGATCGAGCGCACGTAGGGGCGGATGCCGGGGCTGGTCAGCAGCACCGGCGTCTCGCCCATCATGGCGTGGCGCTCGAAGGTCTGGCGGACGGCGGTGATGAACTGCTGCAGCCGGCTCGGCGCCATGGAGAGCTGGCGCTCCTCGCCGTCGCCGACCAGCGCCTCGGCGAAGGCCTGCTCCCATTCCGGCGACAGCGTGACCAGCGGGATGAAGCCGGACTCGTTGGTGTTGGCGTCGGAGATCTGCCGGGCGAGGCGCGTGCGCACGTGCTCGGTGATCATGGTGATGTTGCGGGTAAAGCCGCAGGCCTCCGAGACGCCCTCGAGGATGGTCGGCAGGTCGCGCACGGACACCCGCTCGGAGAGCAGGTTCTGCAGCACGCGCTGCAGCCCGCTGACGGTGATCTGGGCCGGGATGACGTCCGCGACCAGCTTCTGGTGCACCCGGTCCAGCTCGTCGAGCAGCTTCTGCGTCTCGGCGTAGGACAGGAGCTCGGACATGTTGTCCTTGATCACCTCGGTCAGGTGGGTGACCACGACGGTGGAGGGGTCGACGACGGTCAGGCCCTTGAACAGGGCCTCCTCGCGGTAGGCGGGGTCGATCCAGGTCGCCGGCAGGCCGAAGGTCGGCTCGGTCGTCTGCTCGCCGGGCAGGGTGATGGCGTCGCCGCGCGGGTCCATCACCATCAGCATGTTGGGACGGATGTCGCCGCGCCCGGCGTCGATCTCCTTGATGCGGATCACGTAGCCGTTGGGCGGGAGCTGCAGATTGTCCTGGATGCGGACCGAGGGCATCACGAACCCGATCTCGCCCGCGAGCTGCCGGCGCAGGCCCTTGATCTGCTCGGTCATGCGCGCGCCCGGCTGGTCGGCGTTGATCAGGCTCAGCAGCGCGTAGCCGAGCTCCAGGCGGACGAGGTCGATCGAGAGCGCGGTGGCGATCGGCTCGTCGGCGACCGGCGCATGGGGCAGGGCCGCCGCCTCCGCCTCGGAGGCGCGGGTCTCCGCCGCCTTGCGCGCACGCATGCGCGGCAGGTACCAGGCCCCGGCGCCGGCCGCGGTCGCGAGCAGCAGGAACGGCACGAAGGGCATGCCCGGCAGCGCCGCCAGCGCCAGCAGCAGCACCGAGGCTAGGCCGAGCGCCGTCGGATAGGTCGTGAGCTGGCCCAGCACCGCCTTGTCCGCGCCCTGCACCCCGGCCTTGGAGACGAGCATGCCCGCCGCGACCGATACGATCAGCGCCGGGATCTGGGACACGAGGCCGTCGCCGATCGTCAGCGTCGCGTAGGTGTCGGCCGCCTCCATGAACGGCATGTCGTGCCGCGCGAAGCCGATCACCATGCCGCCGATCACGTTGATGAAGGTGATCACGAGGCCGGCGATCGCATCGCCGCGCACGAATTTCGACGCGCCGTCCATGGCGCCGAAGAAGGTGCTCTCCTGCTCGAGCTCCCGCCGGCGCCGGCGCGCCTCCGCCTCGTCGATCATGCCCGCCGACAGGTCGGCGTCGACCGCCATCTGCTTGCCCGGCATCGCGTCCAGGGTGAAGCGCGCCGCGACCTCCGCGATGCGCCCGGAGCCCTTGGTGATGACGACGAAGTTCACCAGCGTCAGGATCGCGAACACGATGATGCCGATGATGAAGTCGCCCTGCATCACGAAGTCGGCGAAGGCTTCGATGACCGCGCCGGCCGCGTCCGTCCCCTCGTGCCCCTGGGACAGGATCAGGCGGGTCGAGGCGAGGTTCAGGGCGAGGCGCAGCAGCGTCGCGATCAGCAGGATCGCCGGGAAGGAGCTGAACTCCAGGGGCTTCTGGATGAACAGCACCGTCATCAGGATCATCACCGAGAAGGTGATCGAGATCGCGAGCGACATGTCCAGCAGGATCGCCGGCATGGGCAGGATCAGCACGACCAGGATCAGCACCAGGCCGAGCGCCAGGCCGACGTCGCCGCGCAGCAGCTTCGTCTTGGCCAGCGCCAGCAGGTCCGCCCCGCCGAAACCCGCCGCGCGCCCTCCCGTACCGTCGGTCATCGGCCGGCTCTCCCGCGGGTATGCGGCACGCTATGCGGGGATGCGCTCACGGGAACGCCCGGTCGGGCTCGCCCGGCAGGGGCACGGGGACCCCTTCCTGGCGGTACTGCTGGAGCTTGTTGCGCAGCGTCCGGATCGAGATGCCGAGGATGTTGGCGGCATGGGTCCGGTTGCCGAGGCAATGGTTGAGCGTCTCGATGATCAGGTCGCGCTCGACGTCCGCGACCGTGCGCCCGACCAGCGAGGCGACGGTGCCGGCGGTCACGGCGTCTCCCGCGGCGTGCGCGGGTTCGGGCGGCGGCGTCATGATCCGGCCGCCCGCATAGGCCGCGTAGCCGGCCGCCGCCCGGCCGGCCCCGGCGGGGACGGGGGCGGGCTGCTGCCAGGCCGGCTCGGCCATGGCGCGGGGCTCCGGGACCGGGTCGTCGGGGCGGGTGTCGCCGGTCAGCATGATGGCGTCGGGCTCGATCGTGGCCCCGCGCGCGAGCAGCACCGCGCGATGGATGGTGTTCTCCAGTTCGCGCACGTTGCCCCTCCAGTGATGGCGGATGAGGAGGTCGACCGAGGCGTCGGCCAGCGGCCTGTAGGGCAGGCCGTTGAGTTCGCTGTACTTGTGCGCGAAATGGGAGGCGAGCACCTGGACGTCGTTGGGCCGCTCGCGCAGGGGGGGCAGGCGCAGGTTGACGACGTTGAGGCGGAAGAAAAGGTCCTCGCGGAAGCGCCCCGCGCGGACCTCCTCCTCCAGCTTGCGGTTGGAGGTCGCGAGGATGCGGATGTCGACCCTGACCGGCTGGGTGCCGCCGACCCGGTCGATGACCCGCTCCTGGATCGCGCGCAGCAGCTTCGCCTGGAGGCGGATGTCCATCTCGGAGATCTCGTCGAGCAGCAGCGTGCCGCCCTGGGCCTCCTCGAACTTGCCGACCCGCCGCGCCACCGCGCCGGTGAAGGCGCCCTTCTCGTGGCCGAACAGCTCGGATTCCAGCAGGTTGTCCGGGATCGCCGCGCAGTTGACGGCGACGAAGACGTGGTCGGCGCGCCGGCTCTTGCGGTGGATGTAGCGCGCCATCAGCTCCTTGCCGGTGCCGTTCTCGCCGGTGATCAGCACCGAGGCGTCGCTTGGCGAGATCTGGTCGGCGAGGCGCAGCACCGACGCCATGGCCGGGTCGCGGCTGACGATCGCGTGGCTGTCCTCGACCACCGCCTCGAGCACGGCGGCGATCAGCTCCGCGTCGGGGGGCAGCGGGATGTATTCCTTGGCCCCCGCCCGGATCGCCCGCACCGCGGCCTGGGCGTCGGTGCCGATGCCGCAGGCGACGACCGGCGTGTTGATGCGCTCCGCCTTGAGGCTGTCGACCAGGCGCGCGACGTCGAATTTGACGTCGATCATCACCAGGTCGGCGCCCCGGCCGCCCCGCAGCGCATCGAGCGCCTTCTCCACGCTGTCGGTGTGCGAGACCTTCGCTCCGCGCTGGTGGGCGATCCTGCCAGCTTCCGAGATGTAGCCTTCGAGCAGGCCGACGATCAGCAGCCGCATCCTAACCTCTCGCCTCCGGTACGATCGGGGCTTCTATGTCCGCGCGGCCGCTCACGACCGGTCGGACTTGATGATTTCGGTCATGGTCACGCCGAGGCGGTCCTCGACCACGACGACTTCGCCGCGCGCGACCAGCCGGTTGTTGACGTAGATGTCGATCGCCTCGCCGACCTTGCGGTCCAGCTCCACGACCGCGCCGCGGCCGAGCTTCAGGAGCTGGCTCACCTGCATCGTGGCCTTGCCGAGCACGGCCGAGATCTGGACCGGGATGTCGTAGACCGCCTCCAGGTCCCGGGTGGCGGGGCCCGACGGGTCGAAATCCGCGAGGTCTCCCCGACCGCCGTTCTCCAGTTCGTCGAGCGAGAAGCTGTCCTTGGTCGCCATTAGGCTCTCCTGAGAAGGTGTCGGGGGGCCGAAGCCGTCACGGCTCAGCCCTCGGCCATCGTCGTGGGCGGCACCGCGGCCGCATGCGCGCGGGCACCGCCGCCCGCCTGCCCGGCCGTCCCGCCGCCGAGCAGGCGGCCGGCGATGCGGTCCAGGTCGCGCCACAGCCGCTCGGCTTCGCGCTCGGCGCCGCCTTCGGCCCATTCGACCCGGCAGTCGCCGTAGCCGAGCGTCGGGTCGGCGAGCACGATCGTCTTGCCGGCGAAGCCGCGCGCCGTCGTCAGGGCGTCGATGCGCCCGGCGATCTCGTCCAGCATCTCGTCGTGGACGCGCACGACGAGGCGGGGCTCCTCGATCATCTCGGCGACGCAGTCCTCGATCATCGCCTCGACCTCGGCCAGGCCGTGCCGGCGCGCCTGGGTGGGCAGCAGCTTGCGGGCGATCGCCATCGCGATGCGCGCCGCCTCGTCGCGCCGGTCGGCGGCGGACGCCTCGGCCTGGGCGAGCATGGCCAGGAGCGCCGCCTCGGCCGCGGCCAGCACGTCCGCCAGCCTCTGCGCCGCCGCCGTCTCGGCCGCCGCCTTGCCGGCGGCGAAACCGTCGGCGTAGCCGTCCTCGTGCGCGCGCAGCAGCTCCTCGCGGCTGAAGGTCGGCTCCGGCGGCGGTGCGGGCTCGGGCTCGGGTTCCGGCACCGGCGGCGGTGGCGGTGGCGGCTCGAGCTCCTCGCGGCGACGGGTCGGGTCGTCGAAGGAGGTGTCGAAGAGGAACTTGCGGGTCGTCGACATGCGTTGTTCCGGCGGCTCCCGGCGGGGTCAGGGACTGCGGCGGGTCAGGGACTGCGGCGAGGTCAGGGACTGTGGCGGGCGGTCGTCAGGTTTCCTGGTACAGCCAGTTGCGGATGATGGAGACCGCCTCCTCGGGATGCTTGTCGACGATCTCGCCGACCTTGCGCATCGAGGATGCCCGCACGCGCCCTTCGACGCGGTTGATGTCGATCATCTGCTCCAGCTCCTCGCCCATGGCCGCTTCCTCGAGCGCCAGGTCCTGGGCCAGCGCCCCCGGACCCATGAGCTGCGGCTGTGCCGTCGACTGGTCGGTCAGCAGGCGCTCGGCCTCGTCCTCCGGAGAAACCTCCTGCGCACGTTCGAAGGCGCGCGCCATCAGCGGCCGGATCACCAGCAGGATCACGAGCATGGCGACCACCGCGAGCACGACCATCTCCGCGATCCGGAAGACGTCCTCGCGCGCCATGCCCAGGATGGTCGTGTCGCCCGCGTCCGCGAACTCGGCCTCGGGGGTCGCGAAGCGCATGTTCACGACCTCGATCGTGTCGCCGCGCGCCGGATCGGCGCCGACGGCCGAGCGCACCAGCGCCTCGATCTGGGCCAGCTCCTCCGGCGGGCGGGCCTGGTACTCGGTCTCGCCCTCGGCGGTCCGGTTGTAGATGCCGTCGACCAGCACGGCGACCGAGAGCCGGCGGACCTGCCCCGTCTCGCGGACGTGCTCCCGGATCGTCTTGCTGATCTCGTAGTTGACCGTCTCCTCGGTCCGGTTGCTGCGGTTCTCGGCCTGCGCCCCGGACCCGAGCGCGTCGTCCTCGGCGGTCGGCAGGTTGTTGGCCACCGTCACGGCGTCCAGCGCGTCGCGCTCGTTCGACTGGTTGCTCTCCTCGACGGTCTGGGTCGAGCGGACGACCTGGCTGTCGGGGTCGAAGATCTCGGAATTCGTGACGACGCGGTCGAAGTCCAGCTCGGCCGAGACCTCGGCACGGACCTTCCCGTAGCCGAGCGTGCGCGACAGCAGGTCCTCGATGGTGCGGGTGGTCCGCTGCTCGAAGGCGAGGCGCTTCTCGTCCGCGGTCGCCATCAGCAGTTCGCGGCTGTCGGCGCCCATGCCGCGGGCGAGCAGGCTGCCGCGGTCGTCGACGATCGAGACTTGCGATGGTTCGAGTTCCGGCACCGCCGCGGCCAGGAGGTGCTGGATCGCCGCGATCTGCTCGCGCCCGATCTGCGCGCCGGGACGCAGCCTGAGGAAGACGCTGGCCGTGGCCGCCTGGCGGGTGCGGCTGAACATCTCGCGCTTGGGCAGGACGAGGTGGACGCGGGCCTGCTGGATGCCGGCCAGGGTGCCGACGGTGCGGGCCAGTTCGCCCTCGAGCGCGCGCAGATGGTTGATGTTCTGGATGAAGCTCGTGGTTCCGAAGCCTTCGGGCTTGTCGAAGATCTCGTAGCCGAGCGACCCCCCGCTCGGCAGGCCGGCCTCGGCCATCACCATCCTGAGCCGTCCGACCTGGTCGGACGGGACCGAGATGGTCGTGCCGTCGGCGCTCGCTTGGTACGGGACCTTCAACTCGTCCAGCTTGCGGACGATCGCCCCGCCGTCGGCGCTCTCGAGCTCGCGGTAGAGCAGGGAGAATTCCGGCGAGGACAGGCGCGTCGCCAGGTACACGAAGAAGCCGATGAACGCGAGCCCCACGATTCCCATCGCGGCAAGCCGCACCGGTCCGAGATTCCGCAACGTCTGCAGGAGGTTGTTCACGCGTCTCGTCCCCGAACCGTATCGGACCCGGCCGTACCCGCCCCGACCCGCGCGACGGTTCCGCCTCGCGGATCGCGGCCGAGAGTTCGAGCCACCGACCGTTGTGAATCCTATGGATTCTTCGTGAATGAACGGTTAACGAGGCGGCAGATTTTGCCTAGTTCCCGTACTGTACCGGCCGGCGCTACCGTATCGCGTGCGTCCGCTTGGCCGGGAACGCGCGGTACGGGCTCAGGAAGCAGGGCGTACGGGCGGGCGCGTGCGCCGGTATCACTCCGCCGCCGTCGAGGACGAGGGAATGATGCCGGACTTCTCCGCGGAATTGCGGTAGTCCTGTAGCCGCGTTGCGCGGAGCCCGCGGACGCCATGGCTGTCGATCAGGCGCTGCCAGGACAGGAATTCCTCGACCGACAGGGTATAGCGGCGGCATGCCTCCTCGAGGCTGATGAGGCCGCAACGAACCCCGGCGACGACTTCCGCCTTGCGCCGCATCACCCAGCGCTTGGTGTCGGGGGGCGGCAGGTCCGCCTCCGTCATCAGCATCGTCCCCTTTCCGCCGGCCGCGTCCGCAGCCGGTTCGTTACTCGTGGGCGTCATCAGACCCGTTACCTCGCGCCGTTTTCTCCCTCATCGGCTTGGAGCGTGACGATACCCGCAGCAGTTTAATAAACTGCTAATTTGCACGTCATCGCCTATCGAAAGAGGTAGGGGCGTGGAGCCGAGTATCTGCCTGGAGAGTTGTGTCTGCAAGACCGGCCCCATTCTTCCTGGTTGAATATCAATGCGCCGCACCCGTAGCCGCGCTGCCCGGTGGGCGCGCGGTCGCGGAGCGGGCCTCCCGATCTTTCGGGTTAGGCCGCACGGAAGAGGTGGAGATACACCATGATGGGAATGTGTTCCAGCCCCATCTGAGCCCGGCTTCGGTGCTCGGCCGCGTTGTCCGTCGGGCGTGTCCCGCACGCCGCACTGTCCGGACCGGCCGGAAAACAAAGGTTAAGGTTCGGTTTCCCGATCGGTCGGGACCGGGGAAAAAAACTTGACGGTGGTTAAAATTCGTTACACTATCTTTAGGAGCATATCCTGACGGATCGCCCGATGATCGAAGCCCTCGGAGCAAAGCAGCAGGAAGCCTCGGCTCTGCGTGCCGTGGCTCCGCAAGGTGTCGTGCAGCCGGGGGATCCTGCCGATCTCCCGGGGCCGGCGACGGGCGCCGCGGTCGCGGGGGCGGGCGCCGGCCCGTACTACAGCCCGGTCGTCCGGCTCGACGCCGAGACCCAGCGGACGGTGATCACGTTCCGCGACGTCGCGACCGGCAAGGTCCAGACCCAGTACCCGTCCGAACGCCAGCTCGAGGCGTACCGCTCCTCGTTGCGCCAGCAGAAGGTGCGGGAGGCGGAGGCTGCGCAGCGCGATTCCGGTGGTGAGCCGAAAGGTCCCGCGGCGGCGGTCCCGCGCACGGGCGACGACCGGCGGGATGCCGCGACCGTCGTCGCTTTCGGCATGCCGTCCGCCGACGGGCCGGTGGGCGGGGTCGACCCCGCGGCCGGTCCGGACAAGCCGCGCGGAGACCAGGCGCGCCTCGCTGCCGTGACCGCCTGATCGCTTAACCGATCGAGTGGGTTCCGTTTCCGCCTCGGCCGGCGGATGCCGGCCCGTTTCCGCCTTCCGGCGGATGCCGGCCCGTTTCGGCCGGGCCGGCGATGCTCAGCGGTTCCGGCCCGACCGGCGGGCCACCACTCCAGCCATGAAGTTCAGGACGACATGGGCGGCCACGTGCGCCGTGAAGTCCTGGGTGTCCAGTGGCGGGCTGACCTCGTTGACGTCGATGCCGACGGTCGGCGCCGAGAGGGCGATCTCGAATACGCCGTCCATGACCTCGTGGGGAAGGAGGCCGGCCGGATTGGGAACGCTCGTGCCCGGCGCATGGGATTGGTAGATGGCGTCGATATCGACGGATATGTAGACGCCCCCGGTGTTCCGTGTCGCGTGCGCGATCGACCTCGCGATCGTTTCCCGCCATCCCGCCCGCCGGATCTCGTACGGCGTGAGCACGAGCACCCCCTTCTGCTCGGCGTCGGCCGCGTAGGCCTCCGAGTAGATGGGGGCGCTGATGCCGAGCTGCACCGCACTTCCATAGTCGATCACATCCTCGAGCGTCTTCATCCAGTGTCCGGAATGTTCCTTTCCCGGCACCGGCGGGCGGGCATCGAAATGCGCATCGAAGACGATGACGCCCAGCCGTCGATGGCCGAGCCGGTCCTGAAGGCCGCGGACGATCGGGTCGGCGATCGAGTGGTCCCCGCCCAGGCACACGACGGTGTCGCCCGGATCGATCTCGGCCACCGCCCGCCGGATGTTCGCGTAAGTGGTGGAGAGGTCGTGCACGACGTCGACGTCCCCGTGGTCCACCAGCCCCGCTGCCGCGAGGGAGATGCGCTTGTCGGTGCAGTAGAGGCTGTAGGTGTTGAGCGCGGCTCGGATCGCTGCCGGCCCGTGCCGCGTACCGGCGCGGTGGCTCACTGCGTAGTCCATCGGGATGCCGAGGAAGGAGAACCTCGGCCCTTCGGGCCGAGGGCTCCCCGGTCGGGCCCAGCTTTCGGCGATCCAGCGGACGCTTTCGTCCTGGACGACCTGCGTGCTCATGTCAGGCGACCCCGGCCGGCGTGGAGCGGACGGTCTCGATGGCGCGCTTCGTCACCGGGTCCTCGCCGTGTCGCTGCTCCCATTTCTCGTAGTCCTCGATCTTGCGGTCCATGCCCGAGGAGTCGATCCCCTGCCAGACCCGCTCGCGCAACAGGCAGAACCCGTTCTGGAGCGGCTTGCGCACCCGCGCGGCCCATTTGGAGGTCCAGATGTCGGCCAGGCTGTCCCGCCGCAGATGCCCCAGCAGCCGTCCCAGGCCGTTGCAGTCGTAGACCTCGCCGAACAGGTTCACGAACAGGCCGACATTGACCTGGCGGCGCCGGTAGCCCCCGGCCATGGGGCGGCTCGGAACGTATTCCAGGCCGTACTCATCCTCGTCGATCCGCTGCAGCCGTCCGAGCAGCTCGTTAGACCTCTCCTTCTCCAGGATGACCTTCTTGTGGTCCGCCATTCCTTCGGGGATCAGCGTCATGATATAGTTGTGGACGTTGTTGTCCCTGCACCACCGGAACACTCTCTCGATTTCCTCGAGGTCGTGGTACTTGGGTGTCACCACCATGTCGATCGCCAGGCGGGTGGGAATCGATTTGTTGAAGCCCCGCTCCACGAGCATGTGCAGCGCTGCGGTCGCCTTGCTGCCATATCCCTTGACCCCGACCATGCGGTCCTGGGTCGTCTGGTCGGACGAGTTGAACTTGATGAAGATGGTCGCGCCGAGCCGGTAGAGCCGGTCGATCGCTTCCCGGTCCAGGTGGTAGCCGCTGGTGAAGAGGACGGGGATCATCTCCAGGTCGTGGATGTATTCCATGACCTCCCAGAAGCCGGGATCGATCATGGGCTCGCCGGCACCGGGGAACTCCACGGTTGTCGCGCCGAGCGCCTTGGCCTGTGCGATGACCGACTTGCGATCCTCCGTGGTCAGCTCGGTCCGGTTCGGGACTTCGTTGAACCGGTCCGGGGTCCGGTCGCAGTAGAAGCATTTCAGCTTGCATTCGCCGGTGAAGTCGAGGTCGAGATGCAGCATTCGGTTCTCGGCGAGCGCACGGCTCACCGTCTCCTCGCAGTAGTCCGTTCCCACAGCCCACAAGTTTTCGATGCGCTCCTGCGCGGCGATGATGTGCGGCAGGCCTCGGCCGGAATTGGATGCTATGCTCATCTCAATCTCCCGTACAAGTTGTGGTTTCGGTTGAGCGCCATGCGGCTGGACGGCCAGGGGCGCGAACGAACTCCTTTCAGGTTGCCGTGGAGCGCTCCGGAACCGAACTGGGTTCGGCCGGAGCCGGCTCTTTCTCGTCGCGTTTCTTGAGGTAGAGGATCGCCGCCAGGATGAGGCCGATACCGGCGATCTGGGCCGCCTGGAGAGCCTCGCCGACGAGGATGAAGGCTGCGATCGCCGCGGCGATCGGGTCGAGCATGCCGATCACCGTCGCTTGGAACGCGGGGACCGTCTTCAGCCCGAAGATGTAGAGCCAGTAGGGCAGCACGGTTGCGAAGACCCCGATGAAGATCAGGTAGCCTATCGTTTCCGGATTGAAGCTGGCCGTGCCGACGGTCATGGCCGGAGTGAAAAAGCCCCAGAAGACGGCTGAAACGCCGAAAGAATAGAACGTCATCGTCCAGGAACTGAGCTTCCGCTCATGGCCGCGGTTGCCCCAGATGTTGTAAAGGGCGAAGGAGGCTCCGCACAGGAGGCCCGCCATCACGCCCCAGAAGTTCTCGTGGAAGAATTCGGCGTCGTATCCGCCCGCCAGCAGGAAGCATCCCGATATGGACAGGGCCAGCACGATCGAGGTCGCCTTGTCCAGGCGGGACGTTCCCGCCGCGATGCCGAAGACCAGGACGAAGACCGGTGCCGTGTACTCCAGCATGATCGCGACGGCGACGCTCGTCAGGCTGATCGAAAGATAGAACGTATAGTTCACGGCCGACAGAAGCAGCCCGAGACCGAGGAGATAGGGTATGTCCTTGCGCGTGACCCTGAGGCTGAAGATACCCAAGCCGCCGAGAGCGGCGAGGACGCCGAAGGCGACGAACGCCCTGAGAATCGTGAGGTCGAGCGGGGTGATGTCGGCGTGGAACAGCATCTTGGCGACGGCCCCGGCCACGCCGAACAGTATCGACGCGACTATGATGCTGAGATAGCCGCTCATCATTGATCGGGACTCCGTAACCGCCGCCGAATTGTTCCGCCACGCCGCACGGGTCCGTCTTGGCACAATGGTCTGGCCAATTGATCGGAGAGCGGGAACGTAGTCTCGGCAACTGTCGAAACGCTGCGATCCGTCGGAATTCGGCGTCGAGGTATCGCGCTTCCAAGCAAACGGTTACATGCTTGCTTTCGGGAGTCAACAGAATAACAGTGTTTCCGTAAGGAAGCTTACGGAAACACGACCGAAAGTTTTATACGAATACCGTTGTTCATTTGGCTATCCGGTTCGGCCGGACTACGTGACGACCGTCTCCGCCGCCGGCATCGGATGGCTTCCCAGCGCGACGTAGCGGGTGTCCGGCGCCATCGCGAGGCGTTCCGGGTCGAAGTTGTTCCAGAAATCGTAGACGAGCCCGGGCCGCGCCATCCGCGCGGAGAGCTGCGACAGCGGCATGCCCGCGAAGACGGCGTGGTTGTTGTGCACGATGACGACCTGCGCCCCCTCGAACGCGTCCGGCAGGCTCGGCATCGCCACGAGGCCGAGCGCCTCCTGCTCTGCCGCCGTCACCACCGGGTCGAAGCCCCGGTACTCGGCCGCCGGCAGGTGCGTGCGCAGCGCCTCGATCAGCGGCACGACGGTCGAGCCGCGCAGGTCGTTGGTCTCGGGCTGGCCCTTGAAGGCGAGGCCCAGGATCGCGATCCTGGTCCTGCCGGCGCCGGCCGGCGCGGCGGCCTCCTCGACCCGGGCCGCGATCCAGGCCGCGACCTCGGTCATCAGGCGTTCGTTGATCCGCCGCGTGGCGCTCGTGATCTCCGGCACGAGCCCGTGGCCTTCCAGGCTCTCGATCAGGATGTGCGCGTCCTTGGAGAGGCATGGCCCGCCGACCGGCCCCGGAAGCGGCACGTTCGTGCGGGGATAGCCGAGCTTGCCGAACTTTATCACCTCCGCCGCCGAGACGCCCACGGCGCCGCACATGCGCGCGACCTCGTTGGCGAAGGCGAAGCCGACGTCCCGGCTCGTGTTGTCGATCAGCTTGATCATCTCCGCCGTTTCCGGGTCGCGGACCCGGATCACGGTCGGGGTGATGGCGTTGAACACCTGCGACAGGCGGGCCGCTCCCTGCGGCGTCATCGCGCCGACGATCTGGGGCAGGTGGGCGAGTTCGTAGAGCGCCTTGCCTTCGAGCGTGCGCTCCGGGCAGAAGGCGAGGTCGAAGCGCCGGCCCGACGCCTCCAGCGCCGGCAGGACGACGCTCCGGCTCGTGCCGATCTTGACCGTCGAGCGCAGGACGACCGCGTCGCCGTCCTTCAGTCGCTCCGCGATCTGGCCCGCGACGCGCCGGACCATGTCCAGCCGGACCCGGCCGTCCCCGTCGAGGGGCGTTCCGACGGTCACGATGTACAGGCTGATCGCCGGGTCCCGCGGCATCTCGGTGTCGGCGACGATGCGCCCGGCCGCGACCTGCAGCGCCAGGCGCTCGTCCAGCCCCGGCTCGAAGAAATGCGCGCGGCCAGAGCGGATCGAGGCCACGAAGCCGGGGTTCAGCTCGCAGCCGCTGACGCGGAAGCCGGCCTCCGCCATGACGACCGCCAGCGTCAGCCCGACATAGCCGAGCCCCACGATGCAGACGTTGCGGTCGGGGCTGCTCTCGTCGACGGCGAACATTCGATCTCTCCCTCTCCGGACGGGCCGTTCAGATCCTGCCCGCCGCGACCTCGCCCCGGACCCAGGCCACCACTTCGCGCACGCTGTCCTCCACCGGCACCTCGGCCCGGAAGCCCAGGACCCGCTCGGCCTTCGCCGTGTCCGGGACGCGCATGCGGACGTCGTGCTCGAAGGGCGGGTCGCTGACCCAGCGGAAGGGCTCGTCCCCGTTCACCTCGCGCCAGACCATCCCCGCGAGCTCGAGCACCGTCGTCGGCGTCGCGGTCGAGATGTTGAAGTCGTCGTTCAGCGCCTCGGGGCGCTCGATGCACAGGCGGATGCCGCGGGCGAGGTCGGTGCCGTGCGTGTAGCAGCGCACCTGGGTGCCGTCGCCCAGCACGTGCAGCGGCTTCTGCCCCTTCAGCGCCTTCTGGGCCAGGTCGGGCAGGACGTGGGACATCGCGAGCTTGACGTTGCCGCTCGACACCTCGCTCTCGCCCAGCGCCTTGCCCTCGCCGATGCCGACGCAGTTGAAGGGGCGGACGATCGTGTAGGGCAGGCCGTACTGGCTGAGCGCCGCGCGCGCGTAGTACTCGACCGCGAGCTTCTGGAAGCCGTAGCTGCTGACCGGCGGCGGCGAGGCGAGCACGTCCTCCTCGCGGCTCGGGAAGCGCTCGGTGCTCTCGAACACCATGCTGGAGCTGAGCACCGTGATCTTCCGCAGCCGGCCCCGCCGGTGCGCCGCGATCGCCGCGTCGAACGTGCTGGCGGCGATGCGCTCGTTCTCGGCCAGCAGGTCGTAGGCGTACTGGTGGAAATAGGAGATGCCGCCGATCATCGCGGCCCCGGCGACGAGATGGTCGCAGTCCGAGGCGAGCTCCGTCATCAGCGCCACGTCCTTGCAGTCGCCGCGCACGAACCGGTAGCCCGGCTGCCCGTCATGCGCCTTCTGCAGCGGCCCGTATTTGGAGAAGTTGTCGATGCCGACGACCTCGTGCCCGTGGCGCAGCAGCTCGGCCACCACGTATCCGGCGATGAACCCGCCGGCTCCCGTAACCAGTATCCTCATCGTCCCACCTTGCGATCCTACCAGTCGCGCCCGTCGGGCAGCCCGAGGGCGAAGCCGACCAGCGTCCGCCACACGATCCCGGGCGCGTAGTTCCCGTCCATCCAGCGCCGCGCCGCGCCGGCCATCCGCAGCCGCGCCTCCTCGTCCTCCAGGAAGAGCCGGACGGCCGCGTCCAGCTCGGGGGCCGAGGCGAAGGGGACGTAGTGGACGAAGGGCACGAAGAAGTTCGGCGTCGCCGCGTTCGCCTCCTCCAGCAGCACCGACCCCGCCAGCACGGACTCGAAGACCCGCCCGGTCGTGATGTGGGTCGAGAGGTTGCGGCCCGAGAAGTTCAGCGAGATGCGGCTGCCCATCAGCGCGTCGGCGTAGCGCTGGTAGTCGGCCGCCGCGTTCAGGTCGCTCGCCCCGTGGTTCGAGGCGGTGACGGCGACTGGCGTGCCGAGGCGCTCCATCAGCAGCAGCCAGACGCTGCGCGTGAAGTTGTAGCCGGCGACGCTGCCGAAGAAGCGGGCGCCGCCGCGCTCGCCGGGGCGGTCCCCGTCGTAGAAGGACGGGTCGAAGGGCGTGGGCAGGTTCAGGTGCCGGCGGTCCGGGACCGGCGCGCCGTCGAACACCGCGGTGCTCGACGTCCACCAGCCGTCCGCCAGCCCGCGCGAGGCATCGAGCGCGCGCCGCGCCTGCCCGGTCCAGGCGTCGGGATGGAAGCCCACCAGCTTGAAGCGCAGCCGGCGCTTCAGGTCGCCGAGGACGGCGCGGTAGGTCTCCGGCCCGAACAGCTCCCCCGAGGCCGGCGGCTCGCAAAGGGCGTCGAAGACGACGATGTCCGGGCGCAGGTCGTTGATGGCGGCGACGCAGGCGTCGAGGGTCGCCGCCTGCTGGCGCCAGCCCTGGCCGTAGGGCATCACGAGCCCGTCGCCTTCGACCATGTGCAGGGTCACGCCGGCCGCGGCGGCGGTGCGCCGGAACATCATGTACAGCTCGTGCTCGCGCGAGCTGCGGCTGTAGTTGAAGTAGCGGCGCATCACCATCAGCACGGTGACGCCCCGCATGTCGGGCGGCGCGCCGAGCCGGGCCTCGTGGCCGGCGCGGCCGAAGGCCGGTGCCGGCAGCTCGCCGCGCTCCCAGGCCAGGGCGCTCGCCTCCAGCTTCGCGCGCAGCGCGTCGACGGCGGCGCGGTCGGCGGGTGTGCCGGCGCCGGCCGCGCGGGCCGCGAACGGGTGCGATGCGACGCACAGGTCGAGCAGCCGCTCCGCCGTTTCCGTCCGGCCCTCCCTGTGGTGCTCGCACAGGCGCAGGTAGAGGCGTTCGAAGAAGGGTTCGGCCTCGGGGACCGCCGGCAGCCCCTGCTCGGCCAGCGCGCGCCGCAGGGCGTCGAGGGCGGCCGCGGCCCCGTCCCGGTCGCCGCCCTCGGCGCGCGCATGGGCGAGCCGCAGCAGGTGGGAGGGGTTGCCCCGCTCGACCTCGGCGACGCGGCCGAACAGGTCGCGCGCGAGGTCCCAGGCCTGGAACCGGTACGCGATGTCGGCCATCTCGACCAGGCAGGGGAACACGCCGGTGCCGGCGCGGATGCATTCGCCCAGCAGGTTCAGCGCGTCTTCCGGCCGGTTGATCTCCGCGAGGTGGCGCGCCACCTGCCGGTAGACCGCAGGGTTCATCGCCCGAGCCTCGGGTTGCGCCAGCTCTGCAGCCCGTCGATGAACCGGAACGAGCCGTAGGGGGTCTCGTTGACCTCGTGGCACAGGAAGCAGCGCCCGAGCGTCCAGCCATGCAGCGCGAACAGGGCGCACAGCCGGCGCTCGACCTCGGGGTTGTGGGTGGCGACGTGGATGCGCGCCACGTTCCGGTCCAGCGCGTCGATCGCGTCCGACAGCACCTCCAGCTCGGCGCCCTGGATATCCATGTCGATCAGGTCGACCGGGCCGTCGATCAGCTCGGCGAGGCGCAGGGAAGGGACCCTCTCGATCGTGACGTCGGCACCCTCCGACGCCCGGACCGTCACCTGCGACGTGCCGTTCTGGGCCAGGTAGCCGTCCAGCTCCGCATGGCGGAACACGGCGGCGCCGTAGTCCTGGTTGACGGGGATCAGGATCGGGCGGCCGTCATTGGTGACCCCGGCATGGAGCAGGCGGTGCTCCTCCGGCGCGATCCCGTTGTCCCTGAGGTTGCGGGGGATCAGCGAGAAGCGCATCGAGCTCGCCTCGACGGCGGTGAAGCGGCACTCCACCGGGCCGCCCCGCCGCCGGCGTGCGGCCGCCGCCGCGTTCGCGATCCAGCGCCCGTAGCCCGCGCCGACCTCGATCATCACGAAGCGCTCGCGCGCGCCGTCGATCGCCTCCAGCAGGTCGATCCACTCGAAATAGTCCTCGCTGGAGCGCGAGGGCAGGGTGGGGTCGGCGTCGTGCTCGGCCGAGCGGCCGGACGACATCACGCCCTGCGTCGCTTCCAGCCCGAGGCCGGGCGCGATCTCCGCCAGCCGGCGCTCGTAGGCATGGCGCACCTTCGCTCCCATGAAGTTGTGATGGAAGGTGTCGTCGTCGAACGCCGCCATGCGCTCGAAGCGGTCGAAGACGGGGTGGTGCCCGGCGGCGTTCCTGAGGTCTGACATCATGCGTTCCCGGCGCCGCCGCGCGGCGTGAATCCCGGTGGGGATGATGCGGGGGCGTCGGTAAACGAGACCTTAAGGGGCAGGGCCGGAAGGGGCAGGGCCGGGCGTCGTCACTCCGCCTGCCGGCGCAGCGCCTCGTGGTGGCGGATGACTTCCTGGATGATGAAGTTCAGCAGCTTCTCCGCGAAGACCGGGTCGAGCCTGGCGCTCTCGGCCAGCGACTTGAGGCGGGTGATCTGGTTGGTCTCGCGGCTCGGGTCGGCAGGCGGCAGGCCGGATGACGCCTTGATCTCGCCGACGCGCTGGGTGCATTTGAAGCGTTCCGCCAGAATGTGGATCAGCGCCGCGTCCAGATTGTCGATGCTGTCGCGCAGCCTCAGCAGCTCCGCCGGGACACCGGGGGCCGTATTCTTGTCGTCCATATGCGTCATACCTGTTTGAACCACCGTGCCGGGCCGGCGCCCGGCACGCGTGAGTGTTGCAAACTCGCGCGGAAATGGCACGGATTAAGGTGCCGGCGGGCGGCCGGCGCTCACGCGTTCAGCATGCACCAGCGTTGCCACATCCGGCGCAGCGCCAGTTCCAGCTTGCGGGTGAAGCCCGGCAGGTCGAGCAGGGGGGAGGCCGCCATTATCGGGCGCAGCGTCCGCCGGTAGTGTTCCAGCCGCGCGGGGTCGTCGGCCAGCGCGTCGGCGAGCGCCAGGTAGCCGTCGCGGTCGGACGCGGCCAGTTCCGGCACGCCGATCGCGCTCAGATGCGACAGCGAATGGCGCGAGCAGAAGCGCTCGCCCGCCCAGGTCACGACGGGCACCCCCATCCACGACGCCTCCAGCGTCGTCAGCCCCCCGGAATAGGGGAAGGGGTCGAGGGCCAGGTCGACCTCGCCGTAGGTCTCCAGGAGCTGGCGGTGGAAGGCGCCGGGCCGCAGGTCGAGCTGGTCCGCGGCGACGCCGTGACCGGCGAACGCGCGCTCGACCCTCTCGCGTCCCGCCCGGGTGCCGAGCGCATGGGTCAGCATCAGCAGCCGGCGGTCGGGCCGGCCCCGCAGCAGGCCGGCCCAGGCCGCGATGACGTCGTCGTTGACCTTGGCGAGGTTGTTGAAGCAGCCGAACGTGACGAAGCCGTTGCGCCGGAACGGGGGCGGCGCCACGTCCGGCGCATAGGCCGGCGGGTCGTAGCAGACGTAGCAGTCCGGCAGCCGCACTACCGCCTCCGCCGTGCGGCCGTCATGCCCGGGCGGGCTCTGGCACGCGTCGGAGATCAAATAGTCCATCGCCGACAGCCCGGTCGTCCCGACATAGCCGGCCCAGGTCGCCTGCACCGGTGCGGCCTTGACCGCGAACACCGGCAGGCGGTTGCCCTGGGTGTGGCCGGCGAGGTCGATCAGGATGTCGATCCGGTCGTCGCGGATCCTGTGCAGCAGCTCCTCGTGCGGGGTCGAGGCGCAGGCGATCCAGTGGTCGGCATGGCCGCGGATGAACTCCGTCAGCGGGTCCTCGTCGGCGCGGCTGCTGTAGCAGAAGACCTCGAACGGGCCGCGGTCGTGGTTGGCGATCACGCCCTTCAGGAAGAAGCCCACGGGGTGCTGGCCCAGGTCGGGCGAGACGTAGCCGATGCGCAGCCTGCGGAACGGGTTCGCCCGCGGGTCCGGCGCCGGGGCCAGCCAGCGCCGGCCATGCCGTTCGTCCCACAGCCGGTGGACGGCCAGGATCCGTTCGGCCGTGACGCCGGGATGGTACTGGAGGTTCAGGGCGAGGTTGCTGTGCAGCGAGGTGTGGTAGGGCGAGAGGAACAGTGCCCGCTCCAGCGCGCGCACGCCGGCTTCAGCTTGTCCGAGATTGCACAGGCCCACGCCCAGCGAGTTCAGCGCGAACGGATGCGCGGGGTCGAGCAGCACCGCCTGCAGGAAGCAGTCCTGCGCCGCCTCGTTCTCCCCCTTCATCGACAGCGTGACGCCGAGATGGTGTACCAGCGTCGCGTCGAGGGGATGGATCGCGATGCCGCGGCGCGCCAGCGCCACCGCCTCCTCGAAGCGCCGCCGGTCGCGCAGCGCCGTGGTGACGCCGCGGCAGAGCTCCGGGTCGAGCACGCCCGGCGCCAGCGCCAGCGCCGCGTCCACCGCGGCCGCCGCACCCTCCGCGTCGCCGGTGTCCAGGCGGAGCTGCGCCGCCAGCCGCCAAAGCTCGTCCGCCTCGGGCGTCAGCGCCAAGCCCGCCTCCACGGCTTCGAGTGCTTCGGCCGGCGCCCCGGCGGAGGACAGCGCGAGCGCCAGGTTGTTCGATGCCCCCCGATGGCCCGGCTTCAGCGCCAGCGCGCGCCGATAGGCGCGGATCGCCGGGGCGAGGCGGCCGAGCGACAGCTCGGCATTGCCGAGGTCGAACCAGGTGTCGGGGTCCGCGGGCACCGCGGCGAGGGCGGCGCGCAGGGCGGCGGCGGCCCCGGCGTCGTCGCCTTCGGCCCGGCGCAGCGCGGCGAGCGCCAGCAGCGGCTCGTCCCGGCCCGGCGTCAGGCCGGCGGCGACCAGCAGGTGCCGCGCCGCGGTCCCGGCATCGCCCTCCTGCTCGGCGGCGAGCGCCAGCAGCCGGTGCGCGTCCGCATTGCGGGGCTCGGCCGCGACCGCCTCGGTGCACAGCCAGCGCGCGATGCGGGGGCTGCCGGCGGCGAGCGCGCGCCCGGCCGCCTCGACCAGCTCCCCGCCGGTGCGGGAGGGTGGTTCGGACATCCGGCCTTGGACGACCCTGCGGAGGACGTCAGGCCGCTTCGGTGGCCTGGGGGAAGTCGCGCATCACCGCGTCGTCGAACTCGATCAGGTGGCGGCAGAGGTCCATGGCGGCCGTGAAGTCCTGCGCGTGCGAGAGCTGCTCGATCGTCGCGAGGCTGCGCAGGATCGGCTGGAGCTCGCTGCGCTCGGCGCGCTGGCTCAGCAGTTCCAGCAGCTCGTCCCGGTAGGCCGCGTAGTTCTGGGGATCGAGGTTCATCGCCTGGAGGACGAAGTAGATCCGCTTGGCGACCGTGTCGGCCTTGCCGGCGTCGACGATCAGCTGCTCGCGGGTCAGGACGCGGACGTCCGCCGGCACCTCGAGCTGGCCGGCCTCGGTCAGGCGCAGCGGCACGCTGTTCAGCAGCACGGTCTCGCCGGGCTTCAGCGCCAGGGTCTTCATCTCGATCTTGTCCGTCATGGTGCACGCATCCCCGATGGTCCGAGCCGGCGCCGGAACGCACGGCGCCGCGACCAATAGACGACGGGGATGATGAACATCGTGTTAACCTCTCGCGCGATGGCCGGCATGGAATTACCCGGCGCAGCTGCTATGCTGGCGGAGGCCGGCCGGCGTCCGCCCGGCGGCCGACCATCCTCGCGCCGCGGACGGGACGCCACCCCCGTGAAACTCACCTTCACCCTGCCCAGCCTGTTCCCGGACGTCCTGCACCGGGCGATCCACAACATCAACGAGACGGTCCGCGACATCGACTTCGAGATCGTCGTCGTCTCCCCGTTCCCCGTCGACGGGCCGCGCGTGCGCTGGGTGAAGGAGGAGACGCCGCAGGGAAACTGCCTCGCCCACACCATGGGCTACGAGGCCGCGACCGGCGACATCGTCGCGGCGGTCTGCGACGACGTCCTGCTGCTGCCCGGCGCGGTCGAGCGGGCCTTGTCCTTCTTCCTCGACCGGGAGGGGCGGGCGCATCACTACGCGCTCGGCCTGTCGCCCTATTCGCAGACGATGGGGACCGTCTTCGGCATCTATTATCCCTATTTCCCGATGCTGCGCCGGAAGACCATCGAGGAGATCGGCGGCTATTACCGCCCCTGCTTCCGGGCGCATTTCGGCGACGTCGACATCGGGATGCGGGTGTGGTCGGCGGGCGGGCGCTGCGAGGTGACGCCTTTCCCCGTGCTGCACTTCATGGAGGCGCACGAGGACTTCAGCGCCACGCTGCGCAACGAGACCCAGCACCGCGACATGGAGACGTTCCTGTCGTTCTGGGGCGAGAAATACGGCCAGGGCTGGGACCAGGCGGAGGTCTGGCAGTTCAACCTCGACATGAACAAGACGCTGCAGCTCTTCCTCAAGGAGGAGCATACCGTCAACTTCAACCATCCCATCGTCCGGGCGATCTATCACCGCGTCCACACGAACCTGGCCGACCGGGAGGTCTTCCTGCATATCGGCCGGCCGAACGGCTCCGATGGCCGGACCTGACCCGCGGAAGGAGGGCGCGATGGCGGACGGGACGAAGCGGATGGGCCGGCGCGGCGTGATCGCCGCGGCGGCGGCGGCGCCGCTGCTGTGGAACCTGTCCGCGGGGGCGCGGGCGCTACGGGCGGCCACGCCCTGCGGCGCCGGGGCGACGCCGCCCAACCCCGAGGGCCCCTTCTATTCACCCGATTCGCCGCGCCGGCAGTCGCTGCGCGATCCCGGCATGGCGGGCGTGCCGATCGTGGTGACCGGGGTCGTGCTGTCGCCGGAATGCCGGCCGCTGCCCGGCGCCGTGCTCGACTTCTGGCAGGCCGATGCCGACGGGGCCTACGACACCGCCGGCTACCGCCTGCGCGGCCACCAGTTCGCCGACGAGAACGGCCGCTACCGGCTGGAGACGATCCTTCCCGGCAACTACGGGCCGCGCACGCGCCACATCCACGTCACCGTGCTCGATCCCGGCATGCGCCCGCTGACGACGCAGCTCTATTTCCCGGGCGAGCCGCGCAACCGCACCGACCCGCTGTACCGGCCGGGGCTGCTGGTGTCGGGCGACCCCGCCGGGCGGGGCGAGCTGTATTTCGACTTCCTGCTCGCCCGCGAGTGAGGGTCAGTCCCCCTCGGGCGCCGGCTGCGCGGCCGGCACCGCCCAGGGCGGCCGCGCGCCGTGGACGGCGCGCATGCGGGCGTTTCCTTCCAGGAAATAGGCCGGCGCGGCCGAGAACGCGGTGTTCGCCACCGTGTAGTTGACGCTGTACAGGCCCGAGCCGCGGACCCCGGGATGGAGGTCGAGCAGCCGGCGGCACAAGTCCATGTCCGGCGATTCGCCGCTGCGCACGCGCTGGTACCATACCGGCGACAGCGCCACCGCGACGTCGCGGCGCAGCATGTAGCAGTTGGTGTCGACGTGGTGGTACCGGCCATGCCAGCTCGGCCACGCGCCCAGGCTGTCGCAGTCGTCGCGGTCGAGGAAGCCGCCGTCGGGCAGCCACAGCGTGCGCAGGGAATGCGTCCAGGCGAGCTGGTGGTCGACGGCGACGCGCACCAGGGCCGCGACGTGGTCGGGGTCCCACCAGTTGTCCTCGTCGAGGAAGCAGACGAAATGCCCCTCGGCCAGGAAGGACGCGGTCGCGTAGAGGCGGTGGCCGTTGAAGCCGTTCGCCCCGGTGTTGCGCGGCACGCGCAGCAGGATCGGCGCGACCTCGGGGCCGAGCCGGGACAGCGCGTCCTCGACCGGCGGGGCATGCTCCTCGCCGTCGACCGCGACGATCAGCTCGATCCGCGGATGCGTCTGGGCGGCGACCGAGGCCAGGGCCTTGCCCAGGCTGGCCGCGCCGACCGTCGGCACGATCACCGTGACCACGGGGTGCTCGTAGCGGCCGAGTGCCGCCAGCACGCGCAGCAGGTCGACCCAGGCCTGGGCGCGCGCCGGCTTGATCCGGCACGCCAGGTCGAGCTGCGCCAGCGCGTCCTCGTTGCGGCCGAGGTCGAGATACGCGGCGGCGAGGTTGTGGTGCAGCTCGCCCGAGCGGGTTTCCGTCGCCAGCGCCTGCAGCAGGAGCGCTAGCGCCTTGTCGGGCCGACCGGACTGGCGGAACAGGCGGGCGAGGTTGTTCAGCGCCGTGATGTTGCCGGGGTCGAACTCCAGGACGGCGACGTAGGTCTCGGCGGCGGCGCGGTACTCGCCGGCCTCGAGCTGCGCCAATCCCCGCGTCAGCAGCTCGCTCAGCCTCTCGAAGCTCATCGCGTCCCCCCCGGACCACCGCCGACCGCCGCCCGGTCGACGGCGGCCGCGAGGAAGTCCTCGATCGCGCGCACGGTCGCGTCGTTCTCGAACAGCACGCCGGACGCGTCCAGGATGCGGCGCACGGCCGTGGTCCGGAAGCCCGGGTCGGTGCCGAGCCGCAGCGCCAGTTCCAGGTAGTGGGCGTGGTCGCGCGCGACGCAGTCCTCCACGCCCATCAGCTTGTAGAAGCCGTAGGTATGGCGGCCGCGCATGAACTCCCCGGGCCAGGTCACGATCGGCGTGCCGACCGCGAACGCCTCCAGGCTGGTGTTGCCGCCGCTGTAGTGCAGCGGGTCGAGCATCACGTCGCACACCGCCATCAGGTTGATGAAGTCGGCGGTCGGCATGTTCGACAGCAGGCGCACCCGGCCGATCACGTCGGGACCGGCGCGCCGCAGGCGGTCCAGCAGCAGCCCGGCCACATGGGGGTCCCGGCCCTGGATCAGCACCAGCACGCCGAGCGGGTCGCGGCGCAGCAGCTCGATCAGCACCGGGTCGAAGTCCGGGTGGACCTTGAACAGGCTCTGCGGGCAGACGTAGAGATGCGCGTTCTCCGGCAGCCCGAAATCCGGCCGGCGCTTGGCGGGCCGGGGCAGTTCCGGCCGCGGGTACCAGATGGTCGGGCCGGGCAGGCGGGCGAGCGGCTCGGTGTAGTGCCGCTCGGCATCCTCGGGCTCCATAGCGTCGCAGGTCAGGAACCAGTCGATGTTGGGGATGCCGGTCGTGTCGGGATGGCCCCAGGTCAGCGTCTGCACCGGCGCCAGCCGCGCGAAGGCCAGGAAATAGGTGAGCGGGTCCATCCCGATGTCGGTGTAGTACAGGACGTCCAGCTCCTGCGCCGCGATCAGGGCGCGGGCCTGCGCCAGGTCGGCCGAGGGCACCTCCAGGACCCGGCCCGCGGCCTGCGCCATCAGGCGGCGCATCGGGTCGCCGGCATGGGGCGTCGTGATCAGGACGGGGTCGAAGCGCGTCCGGTCCAGCCGCTCGACCAGCCCGCGGTTCAGCCGCGAGATCGTGTGCGCGTGGAAATAGCTGGACACGAAGCCGATGCGCAGGCGCCGGCCGGCGGACGGGCGGGGCGGCCTCGCGCAATGCGGCGCCACGTAGCCGAGCGACGGGCAGGCCTCCTGGTAGAGGCGCGCCAGCGCCTGCTGCAGCGGCAGGTCGTCGGCGGCGTGGTAGGCCAGGTAGAAGCTGGTCTGGCTCACCTGGCGCCGCGGGTCGTGCAGCCGGATGCCGTCCGCCCGCAGCGCCTCGACCTGTTCGAGGAAGCGGCGGCGCACCGTCGCGATCTCCTCGTGGGAGGCGGGGATGATCGGCAGCGTGATCGCCCGCTTGACCCGCATCGCCGCATCGCCGGTCAGGCGGTGGGCGCGGCGGTAGCATTCGCGCGCGTAGAGGTGGCGCCCGCGGTCCTGCTCGATGTCGCCGAGCGAGATCTGCGCCATCGCATGCGCGGGGTCGAGGGCGAGCGCGTGGCGGGCGATGCGCGCGGCCTCCTCGTACCGGCCCGGCGAGATCGTCGCGACGTGCAGGCGGTAGAAGGCGTCCGCCCATCCCGGCCCGGCCAGCGTCGCCCGCCGGAAGGCCCGGCGCGCCGGCTCGCTCTCGAAGGAGAGATGCAGCGCGTTGCCGAGATTGTACCAGCCCTGGGCCTCGCCGGGGCCGAGCGCCAGGCTGTGCCGCAGCACGTCCCCGGCTTCCGCGTAGCGTCCCGCGAGGTTGAGGGCGACGCCGAGGTTGTTCCAGTGCTCCGCCGAGCGCGGGCGCAGCGCCACCGCGCGCCGGAAGGCGCGGACGGCGCCCTCGGCGTCGCGCGCCTCGCCGGCGCCGCCGTCCGTGCCGAGCACGCTGGCGAGGCCCGACCAGGCTTCGAGCGAGGCGGGATCGCAGGCAAGCGCGTGGCGGTAGGCGGCGACGGCGTCCTCGAAGCGTCCCTCCAGCACGTCCAGGCTCGCGCGCTGCATCCAGGCCTCGACGCCGTCCGGGACCTCGTCGAGGGCGCGTGCGCACCAGTCCCGGGCCTCGGCCATCCGGCCGGTCAGGCACAGCGCGCGGCTCAGCCCGACCATGGCGCGGGCGTCGCGCGGCGCGAGTGCCAGGCAGGACCGGAACGCGTCGGCGGCCTGCTCCGTCCGCCCCGCCGCGACGAGCGCCAGGGCGAGGTTGAGGCGGGCGCCCTCGTGCAGCGGGTCGGACGCGAGCGCCGTCCGGAACGCGTCGGCCGCCGCCCCGGGCCGGCCGAGCGCCATCAGCGCGTTGCCCATGTTGAACGCGGCCTCGTGGTGGCCGGGGTCGAGCGCGAGCACCGCGCGGTACGCATCCACCGCCCCCTCCAGGTCGCCGTCGCCGCGCAGCGCCAGCGCCAGGTTGAAGCCGCCGTCGCGGTCGTCGGGGGCGAGCCGCAGGACGCGGCGCAGGCAGCGGGCCGCGGCGGCCGGCTCGCCCGTGTCCAGCAGGACGCCGCCCAGGCCGGAGAACGCGGCGGGGTCGTCGGGACGCAGCGCCGCCATGTGGCGGTAGGCCGCCGCCGACAGGCCGGGGTCTCCCGCCTGCAGCGCCAGCGCGCCGAGCAGCGACAGCGTCTCGTAATGGTCGGGCGAGACGGCCAGCGCCTGGAGGCAGGCCTGGGCGGCGTCCGCGGGGCGCCCGGCCTGGTAGAACCGCTCCGCGAGCGTCAGCAGTCTTTCGAGCATCCCTCGTCCCGTCTCCGCGCGGCCTTCCCCGTCATTGGCACCTTTTCCCGTCCGCAAAGCAAGAGGGCGGCGGCCACGCGGCAGGAAGTGCCGGACGGGCCCGGCAGGATTTTCCGCCCGCGCCGCCGCGAGGCGCGGAATCCGGGCGCCGTCCCGGTTGGCCCGCCCCTTGCTTGGGGTTCCGCGACGCCTTTCGGGCAGAGTACGAGAAGGTAGCCGGCGATGAGCCTCGACGTTTCCCTGCGCTTCGCGCTGACGGGTCTGACCGCATCACAGCGGGGCCTGGACGTCGTGTCGCGCAACATCGCCAACGCCGAGACCGAAGGCTACACGCGCAAGACGCTGACCCAGTACAACGAGGTCATCAACGGCTACAATTTCGGGGTCCGGACCGGCAATCTCGGCCGCGTGCTCGACAAGGCGCTCCAGCGCGAGCTGCTGACGCGCGACAGCGAGGTCGGGCGGCATTCCACGATCGAGAGCTACCTGATCAAGATGGACGCCGTCCAGGGCAAGCCCGATTCCGAGCTGTCGGTCGGCAACCTCGTGAAGCAGCTCCACAACGGTTTCGTCAGCCTGCTGGACCAGCCCGAATCGCTGACGATGCAGCGCCGGATCCTGGACGACGCCGACACGCTGGCGCGCCGGCTGAACCAGGTCGGCGACACCATCAACACCCTGCGCAACCAGACCCAGGCCGAGATCGTGGACCTGATGGGGGAGGTGAACCACCACCTGTCCCAGATCCACGACCTGAACCGGACCCTGACCAAGGCCACGCTCGCCGGCGAGACGGCGCCCGACCTGGAGGACAAGCGGGACCAGGCGCTGCGCGAACTCTCCAAGCTCGTCGACATCACCTATTTCCGGACCGGCACCGGCGAGATCAAGATCAACGCCGCCAACGGGCAGCCGCTGCTCGATTCCAGCTACCAGCCGCTCTCCACCTCGACGGTCACGATCAACGCGACCTCCTACTACGAGCAAGGCAACCCGGCGAGCCCGATCCCGCCGATCCTGCTCGGCGGCACGGCCGACATGACGCCGTTCCTGACCGGCGGCCGGATCGGCGGGCTGCTGGAGCTCAGGGACGAGATCCTGCCGACGATGCAGGCCGAGCTGGACGGGCTCGCGGTGACGATGGCGCGTCGGTTCGAGGACGCCGGCCTGACCCTGTTCACCGACAGCACCGGCACTGTGCCCGCCGGCTACGTGGCGCCGCCCGCGGCGCTGGCCTATGTCGGGTTCTCCTCGTCGATCCGCGTCAGCGCCCTGGTGCAGGCCGACCCGAGCATCCTGCGCGACGGCGACGCCGGCCAGCCCGGCGGCGCCACCTATCCCGGCTATCGCGACCAGCTCCAGGCCGTGGTCGACGACGTGTTCGGCGTCCCGGCCTCGGCCGCCTTCGAGTTCCCGACCGCCAACCTGGGGCCCGGGCCGCGGACCCTCTCGACGCGGCTGGCGGCCGACGCTACCTTGGCCGCCTATGCCACCGAGATGGTTACCGCCAACGGGGTGCTCCGGGCCGAATCGACGCGGCAGCTCGATGCCGCCGAGGCGATCCGGGACCGCTTCCAGGAGCATCTCAGCAACGAGTCCGGGGTCAACGTCGACCAGGAGATTGGGCTGCTGATCCAGCTCCAGCGCTCGTATTCGAGTTCCGCGCGCCTGATCACGACGAACCGCGAGATGTTCGCGGAACTCCTCCAGGCCGTCTGAGTAAGGAGGGCGAACGATGACGTCCGTTTCGACCAGCGGCCAGTTCCAGCGGATACAGGCCAACAACCTGGCGCTCCAGGAACGCATGGCCCAGCTGCGCGACCAGGTCGCGACCCAGAAGAAGGCGAACGACTTCGGCGGGCTCGGCAGTGGTGCCCGCGTCTCCATCAGCCTGCGCGGCGAGATGAAGGAGCTGGAGAGCTATACCCGCAACATCGACGTCGCGCGGCTCAGGCTGACGACCCAGGTCGAGGCGATGGAGCGCATCGGCGCGCTCGCCAAGGAGCTCAACGGCGAGCTGATCAAGCTCCAGAGCGACCCGCACGGCGACGCCTCCGTCGTCAACCGCATCGCCGAGAACGGCTACCGCGAGATCGTCTCCCTGCTGAACGCCAAGGTGAACGACCGCTACGTCTTCGCGGGCGGCGACGCCTCGACCGCGCCGCTGCCGCAGGCGGGGGCGGACGCCCTGTTCGCGCAGATCGACGCCGATCTGAACGGCCCGATCGCCAACGCGGCGACCTCGCTCACCACCACCCGCACGACGGTGGCCAGCCGCGGCTGGTTCGCGGCCTCGATCGACCCCGACACCTCCGTCCCGCCGGTGCCGACGGTGCCGCCGGTCACGGTGCGCGCGGACCGCAGCCTCGACCTGGAATACGGCGTCCTGGCGACGAACGGCACGTTCTCGGACAACGTCGTCCCCGCGAACGACCTGCCGTATTTCCGCGAGGTCCTCCACGCCTTCGCGACCGCGGCGCATATCGATCAGCCGACCACTCCGGCCGAGCTGACGGAGTTCCGCACCTATCTGGGCAGCACCCAGCAGGCGCTGTCGCGGGCCACCGGCGAGCTGGACCGGGAGGTCGGGGGCCTGGGCAGCGTCGGCGAGCGCCTCGACGGGATCGCCAAGGCCCACAAGGACCTGACGGTCCATCTCCAGCGCGGCGTCTCCGACGTCGAGGACGTCGACATGGCGGACGCGATCACGCGCCTCCAGCTCGTACAGAGCCAGCTCGAGGCGTCGTACCGCGTCACCACGACCCTGAACCGCGTCAGCCTGAGCGATTTCCTGTGAGCCGGAGCCCGAGCGCATGAAGATCCACGTCCTGGACCCGGCCCTGTTCACCCGCGCCGGCCATCATTTCCACGTCACCCTGGCGATCCGCGACGTGGCGGCCGAGCTCGGCATCGAGACCGTGGTCTACGGCAACGGCGCGTGCAAGCCGGAGGTGCAGGAGGCCCTGCCCGTGGTCCCGGCCTTCAGCAACACGACCTACGTGCAGATGCCGGGGCCGCCGGAATACCTCTTCGCCTACAACCACCTCTACGCCAACCAGACCTTCGAGCGCGAGCTGGCGGACGCGGTGCGCGGCCCCTTCGCGGCCGACGACCTGATCGTCATCCACACCGTGGTCGGCCAGCAGCTCGTCGGGCTGCACCGCTGGTACGCGGCGCTGCCGGACCCGAAGCCGCGGATCTGCATCCTGCTGCGTTTCCAGCCGGGCTTCCGCTGCGCGGCCGAGGACCGCGGCCTCGCGGCCGCCTTCTACGAGAAGGCGCTGCGGCTGTGGGCGGGCACGCCCGGCAACCGCGTCTCGCTGGTCACCGACAACCCCGAGCTCGGCGCCGTCTACGAGCGGATGGCCGGGCTGCCGGTGCGCGACCTGCCGATCCCGATCCGCCATCCCGGCATTCCCCCGCGCCTGCCGGCCGATCCCGGCCTCGGGCTGCATTTCGCCTTCCTGGGCGAGGCCCGGCTGGAGAAGGGCTTCCACGTCCTGATGGGCGCGCTGTCGCGCGGTGCCGCGGCGATGGCGAACGTGCGGTTCACGGTGCAGGCATGCCGCGCGCCCGAGCTCGCGGACTTCATCCAGTCCTGCCGGCGCCTGCTGCCGGACGTGCGCTTCGTGCTCGAGGACCTGCCCGAGCAGGGCTATCTCGACCTGCTGTCTTCGGCCGACGCGGTGCTGGTCCCCTACGATCCCGAAGAGTACGAGCTGCGGACCTCGCACGTGCTGCTGGAAGCGCTCGGCGCCGGCAAGCCGGTGCTGACGACGCGCGGCACCTGGGTCGAGGCCGAGATGGCGCGCTTCGGCCAGGTCGGGGTCGTCGCCGACGCGTTCACGCCCGAGGCGGTCCAGGACGGGCTCGGGCGGCTGGTGGAGGGATGGCGCGGCTACGCCGCCGCCGCCTTCGCCGCCGCCCCGGTCTGCCGCGACCGCCACAACGC
>NZ_DASYHS010000029.1:0-29705 GCF_035998295.1 Arenibaculum sp.
GCGGGCAAGGACATCGAGGCGGCGATCCAGCGCCTGGCGCAGATGGCGCGCGCGGCGGGCATCCACCTGATCATGGCGACGCAGCGCCCCTCGGTCGACGTCATCACCGGCACGATCAAGGCCAACTTCCCGACCCGCATCTCGTTCCAGGTCACCAGCAAGATCGACAGCCGCACCATCCTCGGCGAGGCCGGGGCGGAACAGCTCCTCGGCCAGGGCGACATGCTCTACATGGCCGGCGGCGGGCGCATCACCCGCGTCCACGGGCCCTTCGTCTCCGACCAGGAGGTCGAGGAGGTCGTCCGGCACGTCAAGGCCCAAGGCCTGCCCGAATACCTCCACTCCATCACGGAGGACGACGACCTGGAGGCGCTGGAGGCGGATGCCGCCGGCGGGGAGACCGAGACCGGCGCCTTCTCCGGCTCCGACGACGAGCTGTACGAGCAGGCGCGCGCCCTCGTGGTCCGCGAGCGCAAGGCATCCGTCAGCTTCATCCAGCGCTGCCTGCAGATCGGCTACAACCGGTCGGCCCGCATGGTCGAGCGCATGGAGGCCGAAGGGGTGGTCAGCCCGGCCAACCATGTCGGCAAGCGGGAAGTCCTTCTCGGCCGGAGCGACGGGTTCTAGTCGATTTCGAGGCGAATACGGGCAAGGTTCTTCTGCATGGAAGTTGTATTATTCCTGCAGACGGTCCATTCTATGGCGGCAAGGTCCCGTCCGGCGTACCGCCGCCGACCGGGACCGCCCCGCGCCGAACGCTGGCGCAGGTGGGAGGGAGAGACACATGACCCACATGGGCCGCACGGAACCGAGACTGGAAGATCTTCTTGAGGACCCCCTGGTGAGGCTTCTCATGGACAGCGACGCCGTGGACCGCGACCGGCTGTCGGCGATGCTGGAGGGAATGCGGGATTTCCGCCGCTCGAAACGTTCCGCGGGGAACGGGTCGCGCGAAAACTGACATCCGCGACGGCCGTGGTCCTTCGCTACGGCACCGAAAGTTAATCCCTAGGGAACCCGCGGTTCCGGCCTCTGTTGCGACGTTCAACGCAGAAGAGGAGGTCCCCCTGTGAAAACCCGTTACTATGCGCTCGTCATGGGCATCATTTTCGCCGTGATCGGCGTCGCCGGATTCATTCCGGGATTGCTCTCGCCCCTCGATCCCGGGGCCGATCTGGCGGTGACCGCCCTCTCGGGGCGGCTGCTCGGGCTGTTCCCCGTGAACGTGCTGCACAGCATCGTGCACCTGCTGTTCGGCATCTGGGGCATCGCCGCCTACCGCAGCTTCAGGGCCTCGCGCGGCTACGCGAAGAGCGTCGCCGTGATCTACGCGGTGCTGCTCATCATGGGCTTCATCCCGTTCCTGCGGACGACCTTCGGGCTGATCCCGCTCTATGGCCACGACATCTGGCTCCATGCCCTGATCGCGATCTCCGCGGCCTATTTCGGGTTCATGGCTGATGAACGGGCCGAAGATCGCGATGCCGTAACCTATCGCAGCTGACTTCCCGCCCGCGGGGGCCGGTAACGTCGCAGTCGATCCGCCCCCACCAATGCGTGGGGCGCGGATCTACTGTCGGCTTTGCTCATTCATCAGGCTCTTGTCATCGACCCCTTTTCGCGCTCACCTTTGGTAATGCGGCCGGACGCGTTGCGGCATTTCCGTTTTGGATTGAAACTGACCGCAAGGAGGACGCGACGCCGGCCCATTGAGCGTTGGTGGAGAGGGAGGGCGCGATGCTGTTTCGCAAAATGCTCGAAGTCGTCATCCACGAGGGCAGCCTGGGCGTCGTCGACGACCGAGGTAGGCGCAGCGATTTCGGATCGGGGCAGCCGCACGCCGTGCTCCGGGTCCATGACCCGGCCCTGGAATGGACGATCCCCTTCAACCCGCCACTCCGGTTCGCGGAAGCCTACATGGACGGCCGGCTGACGGTCGAGGAAGGCACGATCGAGGACGTCGTCAGGATCTTCGCCCGCAACTACGGCCGGCTCGAACGCCATCCGCTGGTGCGGGCCGGGTTCGCGGTGGCGCGCCAGACCCGCCGCCTGAAGCAGCACAATCCCGTCGGCAAGGCGCAGCGCAACGTCGCCCATCATTACGACCTGTCCGAGGCGCTGTACCGTCTCTTCCTCGACGAGGACATGCAGTATTCCTGCGCCTATTTCGCCGAGCCGGAGATGAGCCTGGAAGAGGCGCAGCGGGCCAAGAAGCGCCACCTCGCGGCCAAGCTGCATCTCGACCGGCCCGGCCTGTCGGTGCTCGACATCGGCTCGGGCTGGGGCGGGCTCGGCCTCCACCTCGCCGGCGAGTTCGGCTGCGACGTGACGGGCGTCACCCTCTCCGCGGAGCAGCACCGGGTCAGCGAGCAGCGGGCGCGCGAACGGGGCCTGTCGGACCGGGCGCGCTTCCAACTGCGGGACTACCGGGAACTCGACCGGAAGTTCGACCGCATCGTGTCGGTCGGCATGTTCGAGCACGTCGGCAAGCGGAACTACGACGAGTATTTCGCCAAGGTGGCCGACCTGCTCACCGACGACGGCATCGCCGTGATCCACTCGATCGGCCGGTTCAACGAGCCGGGCCCGATCAATCCCTTCATCCGCAAGTACATCTTCCCCGGGGCGGACGTCCCCGCCCTGTCGGAAGTGACGCCGGCCGCCGAGAAATCCGGTCTGTTCATGACCGACATCGAGATCCTGCGCCTGCATTACGCCGAGACGCTGCGCCATTGGCGCCAGCGTTTTAACGCGAACCGCGACCGCATCCGCGAGATCTACGACGACCGCTTCTGCCGGATGTGGGACCTGTATCTGGTCGGCTGCGAATACGGGTTCCGCCTCCAGGGCATGATGGTCTTCCAGATGCAGCTCACGAAGCGGCAGGAGACGCTGCCCCTGACGCGGGACTACATGTACCGGGCACCGGCCGGCGTGGCTTCCGCCGGCATCCGCGCGGCCGAGTAGGCCAGGACCGGAAAGCATGCCTCCCCTGCCGGCATCCGGGCGCATGGCCGGTTGCGTCCGGCCGCGGCCCCCGCCAGAGTGGTCGGCCGAAGTGGTCGGGCAGACCTTGGGAGGAATGGCATGGACTGGAACGGCATCCTGATCGGCGGCGCCTGGCGGCGGACCGACGCGACGATCCCCGTCATCGACCCGAGTCACGGCGGGGAGATCGCCCGCATCGCCCGGGGCGGTGCCGCGGAGGTGGACGCGGCGGTGACGGCCGCCGAGGCGGCGCTGGCGGGAAGCTGGGGGCGCATGACCGCGCTCGAACGCGGCCGCCTACTCGCCAGGCTCTCCGCGGCCGTCCTCGACAACATCGACGAAATCGCCCGCATCGAGGCCGCGGACGTCGGCAAGCCGCTGCGCCAGGCCCGCGCGGACGTCGTCGCCTGCGCGCGCTACTTCGAGTTCTACGGCGGCGCCGCCGACAAGATCCACGGCGACACCATTCCCTATCTCGACGGCTACACGGTGATGACCCTGCGCGAGCCGCACGGCGTCACCGGTCACATCGTCCCCTGGAACTATCCCCTTCAGATCATCGGGCGCAGCGTCGGCGCCGCGCTCGCCATGGGCAATGCCTGCGTGCTGAAGCCGGCCGAGGACGCGTCGCTGTCCGCGCTGTTCCTCACCCGTCTCGCCTGCGACGTCGGCATTCCCGACGGCGCGCTCAACGTCGTCACCGGCTACGGCGAGGAGGCCGGCGCGGCGCTCGCCGCCCATCCCGGCGTCCATCACGTCTCCTTCACCGGGTCCGTCGAGGTGGGCCGCCTGATCGAGGCCGCCGCCGCCCGCAACACGATCCCGGTGACGCTGGAATTGGGCGGCAAGTCGCCCCAGCTCGTGTTCGCTGACGCCGACCTGGACGCCGCCCTGCCCTTCGTCGTCAACGCCGCGATCCAGAACGCCGGGCAGACCTGCTCGGCCGGCAGCCGGCTGCTGATCGAGGATGCCGTCTACGACGTCTTCGTCGCACGGGTCGCCGAACGCTTCCGCGCCCTGCGGGCCGGCCCCGCGGAGCGCGACCTGGACCTCGGTCCCGTTGTGAACGCCCGCCAGAAGGAGCGGGTCGAGGGTTTCGTCGCAAGGGCGCGTGCCGACGGCCTGCCGATCCTGGCCGAAGGATCGATCGTCCCGGACGCCCCGAAGGGCGGGAGCTACGTCGCGCCCGTCCTGGTGGGCGACGTCCCTCCCGATCACGCGCTGGCGCAGGATGAGGTCTTCGGCCCCGTCCTCTCGGCGATCCGGGTGCGCGACGAGGCGCATGCGCTCGAGGTCGCGAACGGCACGGCCTACGGCCTCGTGGCCGGCGTGTGGACCCGCGACGGCGGGCGCCAGCTCCGGCTGGCCCGCAAGCTGCGCGCCGGCCAGGTCTTCGTCAACAACTACGGGGCCGGCGGCGGCGTCGAGCTGCCGTTCGGCGGCGTGCGGAGCAGCGGCTTCGGCCGCGAGAAGGGCTTCGAGGCGCTCTACGGCTTCTCGACCACCAAGACCGTCGCCCTGAAGCACGACTGACGCCATAGGAAAGGAAGAAACCCGTGCGTCTCCAGAACAAGGTCGCCATCGTCACAGGCGCGGGCTCCGGCTTCGGTGAAGGCATCGCCCGGCGCTTCGCCGCCGAAGGTGCGCGCGTCGTCCTCGCCGACATCAACGAGGATGCCGGCCGCCGCGTCGCCGCCGAGATCGGCGACGCCGCCCTCTTCGTGCGCGCCGACGTCAGCCGGGATGCCGACGTCGCGGCGCTGGCGCAGTCCGCGCAGACGGCGTTCGGCGGCATCGACATCCTCATCAACAACGCCGGCTACACGCACCGCAACGGCCCGATGCTGGACGTCGACGAGGAGACCTTCGACCGCATCTACGCCGTCAACGTGAAGTCGATCTATCTCGGCGCGCGCCACGTGGTGCCGTGCATGCGCACGCGCGGCGGGGGCGTCATCCTCAACGTGGCGTCCACCGCGGGCGTCCGGCCGCGGCCGGGTCTCACCTGGTACAACGGCTCCAAAGGAGCTGCGATCGTGCTCACCAAGTCGATGGCGGTGGAGCTGGCGCCGGAGAAGATCCGGGTCGTGGCGCTCAATCCCGTCGCCGGCGAGACCGGGATGCTGCACCTGTTCATGGGCGAGGACACGCCGGAGAAGCGCCGGCAGTTCGTCTCCACCGTGCCCTTGGGCCGGCTGTCGCGCCCGGCGGACATCGCCAACGCGGCCCTGTTCCTGTGCTCCGACGAGGCCGAGTTCCTGACCGGCGTCTGCATGGAGGTCGACGGCGGCCGCTGCATCTAGCGCGCTTCCGGTCCATCCGGAAGCGCCCGGGGGCGCGACCGCGCCCCCGCCCCGCCAGGGGCGAAAGCCGAGCCGCGGATGCGGCGCCGGCGATTGAGGAACACGAAGTCCCCGAGCGCTTCCGGTTCATCCGGAAACGCCCGGGCCCACCGGACTGGTTCACGCCGGGCCGGGCGGCGCCCCGAGGTCGTCGGCGACGAACGCCGCGATGATCGCGTCCAGGTCCGGGTCGGCGCCGAAGCCGAGCCGCCGGCCCAGTGCCGGGTCGAAGCGCGACGGCCAGGAGGTGACGATCCGCTCGATCGCGGGGTCGCGCTCGAAGCGGATGCGCTCGACGGCGGCGTCGCCCCCGACCCGCCGCAGCGCCTCGACCATCTCGCCCACCGTGACGGTGAGGCCGGGCAGGTTGATCGTCCGCGGCCCGGCATGGTCGGCCCGGGCAAGCGCCAGCACGTGCCTCAGCCCCTGGACGGCCCGGCGCGGCGACAGGATCCACATGGCCGTCTCGGGCGGCACCGGGCACACGGCGGCTTCGCCCTGGAGCGGCTCCCGGATGATGCTGCTCACGAAGGTGGACGCGGCCTTGTTGGGCCGTCCGGGGCGGACCGCGATGGTCGGCAGCCGCACGCTGAGCCCGCGGACCATGCCCTTGCGGGCGTAGTCCGCGACCAGCAGCTCGCCGATCAGCTTCTGCGTCCCGTAGGAGGACTGCGGGCACGGGACGGTATCGTCGCGGATCACCGGCGGCATCTCGCCGCCGAACACCGCGACCGAGCTCGCGAACACGAAGCGGGGCGGCGCCGCCAGGCGCCGGCACGCTTCCAGCAGGGCGCGCGTCCCGTCGAGGTTGACCCGGTAGCCCAGGTCGAAGTCGGCCTCCGCGCCGGCGCTCACCACGGCGGCGAGGTGGATGATCGCGTCGACCGGCGCGTCCTCGCGGGCGACGAGCTCCGCTGCGGCGTCGAGGTCGCCCGCGACCAGGACGCGGCGCGGCCCGCCGCCCGGCGCCGGTTCAGCGTCCTGCGGCACCTGGTCGACCAGGATCAGTTCTTCCACCCGGCCGCCGGCGTCGGGATCGGCGGTCAGCGACGCGGTCAGCTTCCGGCCGAGGAATCCGGCGGCGCCGGTGATCATGATGCGCACTGCGAACCTCCCCTGTAGACTGGCCTCCGGACATTATGTCGTTTCCCGGGAGAGCGGAATGACCTTCCTGCTGGGCGCCATCGCCGACGATTTCACCGGCGCCACCGATCTGGCCGATATGCTGGTGCGCAACGGCATGCGCACGGTCCTGGCCATCGGCACGCCGCCCGAAGACGAGGAGCTTCCGCCCGCGGACGCCTTGGTCGTCGCGCTCAAGTCCAGGACCTGCCCGCCCGGAGAAGCCGTCGCCGCCTCGCTGGAAGCGCTCGCCCGGCTGCAGGCGCTCGGGGTCCGGCAGGTGCTGTTCAAGTACTGCTCGACCTTCGATTCCACCGACCGGGGCAATATCGGCCCGGTGATCGACGCCCTGCTGGAGCGGCTCGGCGGGCCGACGATCGCCTGCCCGGCCTTCCCCGCCAACGGCAGGACGGTCTATCACGGCCATCTCTTCGTCGGCGACCGGCTCCTGTCGGAATCGGGGATGCGCGACCATCCGCTGACGCCGATGCGCGATCCGGACCTGGTGCGCGTCCTGGCTCGCCAGTCGCGCAACCCCGTCGGCCTCGTACCCTATCGCGAGGTCGCGGCCGGTCCCGCCGCGATCCGCGGCGCGCTCGACCGCATGGCCGCCGACGGTCGCCCGGTTGCGATCGTCGACGCGCTGGACGACGACCATCTGCGCGCGATCGGGCAGGCCTGCGCCGGGCTGCCGCTGATGACCGGCGGTTCCGGCATCGCGGTCGGCCTGCCGGAGGTCTTCCGGTCGGCGGGCCTCCTGCCCGACCGCGGCCCGGAAGCGTTCCCGGCCACCTCCGGCGCCTCGGCCGTCCTCGCCGGCAGCTGCTCCGCCGCCACCCGCGGCCAGGTCGAGGCCTTCGCCCGCCGCCACCCCGCCTTCCGGCTGCGTCCGGAGCGGCTGGCCCAGGGCGACGGCGTCGCCGAGGCGCTGGCCTGGGCCGAACGGCGGCTCGGCCGCGAGCCGCTGCTGATCTACGCCACCGCCGAACCGGCGGAAGTCGCCGCCGCCCAGGCCGCCCTCGGGGTCGAGAAGGCCGGGGCGCTGGTCGAGGACGCGCTGGCCGGGATCGCCCGCGCGCTCAGGGCGCGCGGGATGGGCCGCCTCGTCGTCGCCGGCGGAGAGACGTCCGGAGCGGTGGTGGGCGCCCTCGGCGTCCGGGTGCTGCGCATCGGGGCTACGATCGCCCCCGGCGTGCCCTGGACCGTGACGTCCGGCCCGACGCCCCTCGGCCTGGTCCTGAAGTCCGGCAATTTCGGCGGCCCGGACTTCTTCCTGGAGGCGCTCGCCGCCCTGGAAGCGACCGGCGAACGCCGGAACTGATCCGAGTCGGGGGCCGGCCGGGCCGCCGGCCGCCGCGTCGCCTCCGCCGACAGCCGGATTGTCCTGCCTCGACCTTCGGACTACCCCTACGAGAACGCGGGGCAGGAATGCGCGCGGAGCATCGTCGGGCTCCGGAGCATCGGTTTCGCAGGCGCAGCAAAATCCACCATCGAGGCATTCGGCGGTCTATGGTCGTAGCCGCTTTCGGAACCTTGACCGCCGTGGTGCGTTGCCATAACCGACCAGTCGGCAGGTGTGATCATGCTCACGGCGCAGCAATGCCGCCGTAGGTAGAAGCACCTACGAGGCTGGTGGTCCAATCCCGGACCGCCACTAACCGGCGGTCGCGCCCCCCAGTGCCGCCACAGGATTGCAGTCTCCATGCCCCTCTCCAGGACCGCCGCCCGGGCCATTGCCCTTGCCGCCGTGCTGGTTCTCGCGTCCGCACTGCACGGCCTCTACTGGTCGCATCGGACGTCCCCCGTACCCATCGACGCCAGCCCGGGGCGCCTGCTGTCGCTTTCATACAGCCCGTCCGGCCGGGACTTCGACCCGGAAGCGGACAGCTTCGTCGACCGCGACCACATCCAGAAGGACCTGGCGGCGATCGCCGGGATCGCCGACGGCATCCGGACCTACACGGTCCAGGAAGGCATGGAAGCCCTGCCCCGGCTCGCCGCGCGGGTGGGGCTGCAGGTCAGCCTCGGTGTCTGGGTCGACGGCGACGCCCAGCGCACTGAGGCCGAGATCGCGGCCGCGATCCGCATCGCCCGCTCCACGCCCGGCATCCGCCGCGTCGTGGTCGGCAACGAAACCCTGCTGCGCGGCGAGATGACCGACGCGCAGCTCGCACGCCTCGTCGAGCGGGTCCGCCGCGAGGTGCCGCCGCACATCCAGGTCGGCACCGCCGACACTTGGCACGACATGCTGAAGGCGCCGCGCACCGTGGCCGCGAGCGACTTCATCGGCATCCATACCCTGCCCTTCTGGGAAGGCTACGACGGCGACGGGGCGCTCGGCTACGCCCTGGACAAGATCCGCCAGATCCAGGCGCGCTTCCCCGACAAGCCCGTGTGGATCGGTGAAATCGGGTGGCCCACGGCCGGGCCCAATTTCCACGGCGCGTTCCCGTCCGTCGAGGACCAGGCCCGCATCATACGCGAGTTCGCCTCGACCGCGCGGCGCCTCGGGATCGAGTACAACGTGATCGAAGCCTTCGACCAGCCCTGGAAGGTCTCGCTGGAAGGCGGCGTCGGCCAGGCCTGGGGCGTCTTCGACGCCGACCGCCAGGCGAAATGGCCCCTGTTCGGCGAGGTCCGCTCGGACGGGTTCGAGCTGCGGGTCGCCATCGTCGCCGTCCTGGCCGGGCTGCTGCTGTCGGTCGCGGCCACGTGGCGGCGGCTTGCCGCCGGACGGGCGACCGCGGCGCAGACCGTGGTGACGGCGGGCGTGCTCCATCTCATCGCGTTGTCGGTGGGGCTCGCCGCGTTGGAGGCCGCCAGCGAATACGCGACCGCCGGCACCATCGTGATGTGGATCGGCGGACTGGCGCTCGGCAGCGTGCTCGTCCTGCTCACCTTCGCCGACGTCGACGAGGCGGCGCTCACGCTCCTGGGCGGCCGGGCCCGCCGGCTGCTGCCCGCCGGCATCTCCCCCGTGCCGTCCATCCCCCGGCCGAAGGTGTCCGTCCACATCGCCGCCCGGAACGAGAACCCGGCGATGCTGGCCCAGACGCTGGACGCGCTCGCGGCCCTCCGCTACCCCGAGTGGGAAGCCGTGATCGCCATCAACAACACCGCGGACAAGTCGCTGGTCGCTCCGGTCGAGGAGCATTGCCGGCGCCTGAACGAGCGGCTGGGCGTCAACCGCTTCGTGTTCGCCGACTTCACCTGCACCGGCTTCAAGGCCGGGGCGCTGAACCGGGCCCTGGCCCTCACAGCGCCGGACGCCGAGGTGGTCGCCGTCCTTGACGCCGACTACGCCGTCTCGCCGGACTGGCTCGACCGGCTCGCGCCGTTGTTCGCCGCCGATCCCCGGATCGGGATCGTCCAGGCCCCGCAGGAGCACCGGGACGGGGACGAGACGACCATGAAGCGGCTGATGGCCGCCGAATACCGGGCCTTCTTCGACAGCGGCATGATCGAGCGCAACGAGGACGACGCGCTGATCTGCCACGGCACCATGATCATGGTCCGCCGCGCCGCGCTCGAGGGGGCCGGCGGCTGGAGCGAGTGGTGCATCGTCGAGGACACCGAACTCGGCCTCAGGCTGCTCGAGGACGGCTGGTCCATCCACTACACTACCGAGCGCCTCGGCGCCGGCTGCGCCCCCGACACCTTCCGCGACTTCCGCCAGCAGCGCCATCGCTGGGCCTACGGCTCCGTCCAGATCATGAAGGCCCATGCCGCGCGCATGCTGCCCTGGGTCGCGGGCCTGCGCACGGCGCAGAAGGTGCAGTTCGCCATGGGCTGGGGCCGCTGGTGGGCCGACGCGATCGGCCTCGTCGCCGCGTTCCTGGCGATCGGCTGGACCTTCGCGGCGACGGTGCTGCCGCTGCACCTGCCGCCGGTCGAGGTGACGGGCGTGGCGCTCGGGGCGATGCTGCTGCGCGCCGGCTCCAGCATGGCCCTGACGCGCTGGGCGTCCCGCCACGACTGGGTCGACACGGTCGGCACCGCCCTGATCGGCATGAGCCTGAGCCAGACCGTCGGCCGCGCGATCCTGAAGGGCCTGTTCACGAAGCACGAGCCCTTCAAGGTGACGGCGAAGGGCAACGGCAGCCGGCGGAAGGCCGGTCGCTACGCGGCGTGGCCGGAGCTGCTGATGACGGGCGCCCTGCTCGCCTCGGCGGTGACGGCGCAGTTGCTGAACGCCACCGGCACGGTCGAGCTCGAACTGTGGAGCGCGCTGCTGCTGCTGATGGCGGTGCCCAACGCGCTGGCGGCCGGCTTCGCCGCCGCGGACCTCCTGCCCGAAGGCTCGACGCTGCGCCTGCGCCTGCGCCTGCGTGCGGCCCGGGCGAGGGCTCCGGTCACGGAACGGGCCTGACGCCTGGAAACGCCCCTTTCCCGCCCAAGCGGGAAAGGGGCGCTAGGCTCTCGCGCCCGGCGGCTCGGAGATCTGCTCCAGCGGCAGGACGGTCGTTTGCTTCACCGTCTCCAGCACGATGTTGGACCGGACGCTGCGCACGCCGGGCAGCGGCATCAACTCGTGCATCAGGAAGTCCGAGAAGGATTTCAGGTCGGGCGCCACGATGCGCAGCACGTAGTCGGCCTCCCCGGTCACGGAGAAGCACTCCAGCACCTGCGGCAGTCCGGCGACCGCCTGGGCGAAGCGCGTCGCCGGGGATTCGCCATGCCGCTCCAGCGAGATGCTCGTGATCGCCAGCACCCCCAGCCCGACGTGATCGGGGTGGAGCTGCGCCGTGTACCGGGCGATCACGCCGGCCTCCTCCAGCCGCCGCAGGCGCCGGTGGATCTGGGACGCCGACAGATGGACCCGTTCCGACAGCGCCACGTTGGACAGCCGGGCGTCTTCCTGCAACGCGGCCAGAAGCCGGACGTCGTAGCCGTCGAACGCGAACACCGGCACCTCCGCATGAAACCTGCACCCGTGGCGGGTGTCGCGACGATATCGTGCAGGACCCCGTTCCGGAAGAGGGCACTTCACCAGGATCGTGCAGCGACGCCGCGTTATGATTGTTGACGCAAGGGAATCCACCCGGCCAAACCCGTATCCTAGGGAGCGATCATGACCAGCACCGCCAACGGCACCGATCCGATCAACCCCATGGGGACCGACGGCTTCGAGTTCGTCGAGTACGCGGCACCCGATCCGGCGGCCCTCGGCGCGCTGTTCGAGCGCATGGGCTTCACGGTGGTGGCCAAGCATCGCTCCAAGGACGTGACGCTCTACCGCCAGGGTGGCGTGAACTTCATCGTCAACGCGGAGCCGGACAGCTTCGCGCAGCGTTTCGCGCGCGACCACGGCCCATGCGCCTGCGCCATGGCGTTCCGGGTCAAGGACGCCCCGTACGCCTACCGCCGCGCGCTCGAGCTCGGCGCCCAGCCCGGCCCGACCACGGCCGGCCCGATGGAGCTGAACATTCCCTCGATCGCGGGCATCGGCGGCAGCCTGATCTATCTCGTCGACCGCTACGGGCCGAAGGGCACCATCTACGACGTCGACTTCGAGTTCCTGCCCGGCGTCGAGCGCGAGCCCAAGGGGGCCGGCCTGACCGCGATCGACCACCTGACCCACAACGTCCACCGCGGCAACATGGACAAGTGGGCGGACTACTACACGAAGCTCTTCAATTTCCGCGAGATCCGCTACTTCGACATCGAGGGCAAGCTGACCGGCCTCAGGTCGAAGGCGATGACGAGCCCCGACGGCAAGATCCGCATTCCGATCAACGAGTCCGCCGCACCCCAGGGACGGGTCGACCAGATCGAGGAATACCTGCGCGAGTACCGCGGCGAGGGCATCCAGCACATCGCGCTCTCGACGGGCGGCATCTACGAGACGGTCGAGTGGCTGCGCACCAACTCGAACGAGTTCATGGACGCCCCGCCGGAGACCTACTACGAGATGCTGGAAGAGCGCCTGCCGGGCCATGGCGAGGACGTGGCGCGGCTGAAGCGGAACGCGCTGCTGATCGACGGCGCTCCCGGCGGCGGCCTGCTGCTGCAGATCTTCACCAAGACCGTGATCGGCCCGATCTTCTTCGAGATCATCCAGCGCAAGGGCGACGAGGGCTTCGGCGAGGGCAACTTCCGCGCCTTGTTCGAATCGATCGAGCGCGACCAGATCCGGCGCGGCGTGCTGAACGCCGACGGCTGAGGCGCCGCCCGGGCATGCTGCGGGAGCGGACGGGACGTCCGCTCCCTTGGCGTGTTGAGCCGATGTCCGGCCCGATACGTTGCAGCCGGCAAGGACACCGATCTCGCAGGAAGGGGGCAGCATGAAGCTGGCATCGCTGAAGGAAGGAGGGCGCGACGGCACGCTCGTCGTCGTGAGCTGGGACCTCGCCAAGGCCGTCCGCGTGCCGTCGATCGCGCCGACCTTGCAGTCGGCGCTCGACCGCTGGAGCGAGGTCGAGGTGCCGCTCAAGGATACCTTCCACAAGCTCGACACCGGCCGCCTCGACGACCAGGCCTTCCCCTTCGATCCCGCCGCCTGCGCGGCACCGCTTCCCCGTGCCTACCAGTGGGCCGACGGTTCGGCCTACGTGAACCACGTGGAGCTGGTGCGCAAGGCCCGCGGCGCGGAGATGCCGGCCAGCTTCTGGACCGACCCGCTGATGTACCAGGGCGGCTCTGACCGATTCATCGGCCCGCGCGACCCGATCGAGCTGGCGGACGAGAGCTGGGGATGCGACTTCGAATCGGAGGTCGCCGTCGTGACCGACGACGTGCCGATGGGCGTCACCCCCGACGAGGCGGTCCGCCACATCAAGCTCGTGATGCTGGTCAACGACGTCTCGCTGCGCAACCTGATCCCCGGCGAGCTGGCCAAGGGCTTCGGCTTCTTCCAGAGCAAGCCGGCCTCGGCGTTCTCGCCGGTGGCGGGCAACCCGGACGCGCTCGGGGACGTGTGGGACGGCCGCAAGGTCCGCATGCCGCTGCGCAACTTCGTGAACGGCACGCTTTTCGGCGAGCCGAACGCGGGCGTCGACATGACCTTCGACTTCGCGCAGCTGATCGCCCATGCCGCCCGGACCCGCCATCTCGGCGCCGGCACCGTCATCGGCTCGGGGACGGTCTCCAACCGCGACCGCTCGACCGGTTCGTCCTGCATCGCCGAGCAGCGCATGCTCGAGACCATCGACCGCGGCGAGCCGAGCACCCCTTTCCTTCGCTGGGGCGACCGGGTCCGCATCGAGATGCTGGACGACCACGGCATCAACCTGTTCGGTACCATCGACCAGGAAGTGGTCCGCTACTCCCGCTGACGGCCGCGGCCGGACGGTCCGGATAACAGCCGGGGTCGAAGGCCGGGGTCGAAGGAATGCCGCGGGCCGGTCGCCCGGCCCGCGGCCGCTCCTCACCCGACCTTGCCGGTCGAGTTCGTGGGATTGCCGGCGCTGCCGGCCGATGACGCACCGCCGGCGTCGCGGCCCCGGTCGGTCGGGCCGCTCGCGATCGACTTGGCGGGGTTGGCCCTGCTGGTCGCGACCTCGCCCGTCTCCATGATCTGCTTCAGCCGCCGCAGGTTGGAGCGCAGCTGCACCTCAGGCTCGTGGCCGGTCAGCTTCGCCAGCGTCCGGCCGAGCCGGCCGAACGGCGGCTCGTAGCGCAGCGTCACCTCGACCACCGTGCCGCGCCCGCCGGGGGCGTCGCGGAACCGGACGATGCCGGAGTTGTGGATCTCCGCCTCGCCGACCGACCGCCAGGAGATGTGCTCGCCCTCGCGCTCGTCATGGACTTCCGCGTCCCACTCGACCGTGCCCTCGCCCGGGCTGCGCACGCACCAATGGGAGTGGTGGCGGTCCGTGACGTCGATGCGCTCGACGTCCTCCATGAAGCGGGGCAGGTTCTCGAAGTCGCGCCAGAACCGGTACAGCTCGTCGCGCGGCTTCCCGATCGTCACCGCATGGGTGATGGTGACGGGATGGTGCCGCTCGTCGACCCCCGCGACATGGTCGTGGTGGCCTCCGACGCCTGTCATCAGCGGATCCCTGGCGGATCCCCGCCAGATCAGCCCCATGCCGGCCGCCGCCATCGCGGCGCCGCTGAGGCCGCCGCGCCGCATCCCGCCCAGCGCCATCAGGCTGCCGCCGGCGATCAGGGCGTAGCGGCTCAGGGTCTCGATGTCGGTCTTGGTCGCCCGCTCCAGCCGCTCGGTGGCGCGGCGGGCTCCGGAGTTCGTGAACGAGTAGGTCATGCTTCTCTCCTTCCGGGCCTCTGCCCGGGATCTTGCCGATGGCGGATGGCAAGCCTCATGGCTTGCCGAGCCCGCCGACGTTGGTTCCCTTGTCTCCGTAGGCGTCCGGGTCCCAGTCCTCGCCGTAGGGCTTGCCGTCGGGCGTCTTGCCCTCGGGCCCCTCGCGTCGCGTGGAGACGCCGCCGGCACCCCCCGCCGTGTCCGAACCGCCTTCCAGCGCGCCGGTGCCCTGCTCCGCCTCGTCGGCGAGGTGGCGGGCGTCGCGCTGCTTCACGACCTCCTCGCGCGACCGCTGGTCCTGCGGCCGCTCGCCGATCGGGTTGTCGGTGACCTCCCTGGCCTCCTTGCGGCTGTCGGTCCCGTTCATGCCCTGCCCTCCCCTGCTTGGGTGCGTCTCGCCGGACAACAGGCGGCCGGCCCCGTCGTCTCTCCGGCGGGCTTTCCCGGCGGGCTTTCGCGGCTTGCGCGCCCTCAATCGCGCTCGCGCGCGATCAGCATCGACGCACCGACCCCCAGTACCGCCAGCCCGGCCAGCGCGAGGGCCCCGCGCACCATGCCCTCGGCCATGCTGGCCGGGCCCGGCTTCGTCTCTTCGCTGAACCGGCCCCGCATCCGGTGCAGGCCCGGTACCGTCTCGAACAGGTTGTCCCGGCGCCCGGCCCGCAGCGGTTCGCCGGTCTGCTGGCCCTGGATACCCGAAGCGGCCAGGTAGCGGTCGGCGATGCCCGGCGCCGCGAAGGTGCCGAGGATGGCCACGCGCGTCATGTTGCCGATCCAGTATTCCCGGCGCGGATGCTCCGCGGCGGCGACGATGTCGCGGGCGATGTCCTCGGGCTGGAAGACCGGGGCGACCGGCCTCGGCTGGTTCGGCAGGTGGCAGCGCGCCCAGTCGAACTGCGGCGTGTTGACCGCCGGCAGGTGGACCGACGTCACCGTGATGCCGCTGCCCTCCTGCATCAGCTCGACCCGCACGCTGTCGACGTAGCCGCGGATCGCCGCCTTCGCGGCGCAGTAGGCGGCCTGGGCCGGGATCGACCGGTAGGCGAGTGCCGATCCGACCTGGAGGATGGCCCCGCGGTTGCGCGGCCGCATGTGGCGCAACGCCGCGAGCACCCCGTGCGCTCCCCCCAGATACGTGACCTCCGTGACCCGCCGCAGTTCCTCGGGCGTGATGTCCCAGCTCATCCCGAACACGGTCGCCATGGCCGAATTCACCCACACGTCCAGCGGGCCCAGTTCCCGCTCGATGCGGTCCGCGGCGTCGAACACGGCCTCCGGGTCGGCGACGTCGGCCGGCAGCACGATGGCGCGCCCGCCGATCCGCTCCACCTCGGCCCGGACCGTCTCCAGCGCGTCGCGGTCGCGGGCGATCAGCCCGATCTGCGCGCCCTGTTCCGCGAAGGCCAAGGCGGTTGCGCGACCGACGCCCGCCGACGCGCCCGTGATCGCTACCACCGGTTCCGGCTTCATTTCCTGCTCTCCCTTTCCGTCCCTTGCCGCGTCGTCGGCACAACACGAACGCGCCATCGGCCGTTCCGGATGCGCCCGATCGGGAATTCCGCGGACTTCGCCCTGTTAGCCCCGAAGCCAACGATCGGATTCCGCTGAACGAGGGTCACGCCCCATGACCGCAAACGACCCCGCCGCAGACCCCGCCGCAGACCCCGCCGCAGACCCGGGCGCCGACCGGCCCGCCGCGCTGCCCCCCGCCGCGCTGCCCGAGGATGGATTGATCATCCTGCCCGTCCGCAACCTCGTGCTGTTCCCCGGCCTGGTCCTGCCGATCGCCATCGGACGCGAGCGTTCGATCGCCGCCACCCAGGAGGCGATGCGGGCGAACCGCCCGCTCGGCGTGCTGCTCCAGAAGGACGGTCACGTGGACGAGCCGGGGGCCGACGACCTTCACGCCGTCGGCACGATCGGCAGCGTCCTGCGCTACCTGACCGGCGAGCAGGGCGCCCACCACCTCGTGATCCAGGGCGAGCGGCGGTTCCAGGTGGTCGAGTTCCTGGAAGGGCATCCGTTCCTCGTCGCCCGGGTCGCGCCGATCGAGGAGCCGGAGACCGCCGCGGAGGGCACCGACGCCGAAACCGAGGCCCGGTTCAACCATCTGCGCAACCAGGCGCTCGAAGCGCTCGACCTGCTGCCCGAGACCCCGCAGGAGCTGGTGGCCGCGGTCCGCGGCATCACCTCGGCGGCGGTCCTCGCCGACACGGTCGCGAGCTATCTCGACCTCTCCTCCGAGGAGAAGCAGCGGCTCCTCGAGACCCTGGACCTGCGCCGGCGCCTCGACATGGTGTCCGCGCATCTCGGGCACCGCATCCAGGTGATGCGCCTGACCAAGGAGATCAGCCAGCAGACGCAGGAGGCCGTCACCGAGCGGCAGCGCGAGTTCCTGCTGCGCGAGCAGCTCCGCACGATCCAGCAGCAGCTCGGCGAGGCCGACGAGAAGGGCGAGGAGATCGAGGAGCTTTCCAACGCCATCGCGCAGGCGGGAATGCCCGAAGACGTCGAGAAGCACGCCCGCAAGGAGCTGCGGCGCCTGGAACGCATGCCCGAGGCGGCCGCCGAGTACTCGATGGTCCGCACGTATCTCGACACCGTGACCGACCTGCCCTGGTCGACGCTGAGCGAGGGCCGGATCGACATCGACGAGGCGCGCCGGACCCTCGACGAGGACCATCACGGGCTCGAGAAGGTGAAGAAGCGGATCCTGGAGTTCCTGGCCGTCCGCAAGCTCAACCCGAAGGGCCGCAGCCCCATCCTCTGCTTCGTCGGCCCGCCGGGCGTCGGCAAGACCTCGCTCGGCCAGTCGATCGCCAAGGCGACCGGCCGCCATTTCGCGCGCCTCAGCCTGGGCGGGCTGCACGACGAGGCCGAGATCCGCGGCCATCGGCGCACCTATATCGGCGCGATGCCCGGCAACGTGATCCAGGCCGTGCGCAAGGCCGGGACGCGCGACTGCGTGGTCATGCTGGACGAGATGGACAAGCTCGGGCAGGGCTTCCACGGCGACCCGTCCGCGGCCCTGCTCGAAGTGCTCGATCCCGAGCAGAACTCGACCTTCCGCGACAACTATCTCGGCGTGCCCTTCGACCTCAGCAAGGTTATGTTCATCGGCACCGCCAACGTGCTCGACGCGATCCCGGGTCCGCTGCGCGACCGCATGGAGGTCATCCACCTCGCCGGCTACACCGAGGAGGAGAAGCTTCAGATCGCGAAGCGCTACCTCGTCGCCCGCCAGCGCGAGGCGAACGGGCTGCAGCCCGACCAGATCGCCCTGGAGGACGACACGCTGCGCTCCATCATCCGCGACTATACGCGCGAGGCCGGCGTGCGGAACCTCGAACGCATGATCGGCGCGGTGTGCCGGAACGCCGCCGTGCGCATCGCCGAGGGCAGCACGGAGGGCATCCGCGTCACTCCCGACGATCTGGCGGAGATTCTGGGACCGCGCCGCTTCGAGGCCGAGGTCGCGATGCGCACCAGCGTGCCGGGCGTGGCGACCGGGCTGGCCTGGACGCCGTTCGGCGGCGACATCCTCTTCATCGAGGCCAGCCGGTTCACCGGCGGCGGCAAGCTGATCCTGACCGGGCAGCTCGGCGACGTGATGCGCGAGAGCGCGCAGGCGGCGTTGAGCCTCGTCAAGAGCCGCATCCGCGACCTGGGGCTCGACCCCCAGCTCCTGGAGAAATGCGACATCCACGTCCACGTCCCGTCCGGCGCGATCCCCAAGGACGGGCCGAGCGCCGGCGTCGCCATCTACACGGCGCTGGTGTCGCTGCTCAGCGGCCGGCCGGCCAGAAGCGACGTCGCCATGACCGGCGAGATCAGCCTGCGCGGCCTCGTGCTGCCCGTCGGCGGCATCAAGGAGAAGGTCGTCGCGGCCGAACGCGCCGGCATCCGCACGGTGATGCTGCCGGCACGCAACCGCCACGATTTCGAGGACGTTCCGGAGGAGGTGCGCCGGAGGCTCGACTTCGTCTGGCTCGAAACGGTCGACGACGCGGCCCGGACGGCGCTCGGCGACGAGGCCGGACAGGGTGGAGCGCAGGAACGCCGCACCGGCTCGGGCTGAGCGGACGGGAAACAGGAAAGGCCACCACGACCATGCAGCAGTACCGGAGCGACGACCTAAGGCCGTTCGTCTGGCGCGTCCTGATCGTGGTCGGAATCGGCGCGACCGTCTTCCTCGTGTGGCGGATCGCCGAGGCCCTGCTCCTGATCTTCGCCGGCGTGCTGATAGCGGTCCTGCTCCTCCACCTGCGCGATTGGGTCCACCGCTGGACCGGGCTGCCGAGAGGCTGGGCCTTCGCGCTCGTCCTGGTCGTGCTCGCAGCCCTGCTCGCCGCGGCCGGCCTGTTCCTCGGCTCGCGGGTCGCCACCGAGTTCTCGGCCCTGAGCCGCCAGATCGAGACCGCGATCGGAAGCCTGCCCCAGGACGTCACCGAGCGGTTCGGCGACGTGGGCTCCCTGTTCACCCAGTTCCGGGCGGTGGCGTCCAACGTCGTCTTCTTCCTCTCCAACGCGATCGTGATCCTGTTCGCGGCGATCTACGTCGCGGCCTCCCCGGATCTCTACCGCCGGGGCCTGGTGCTGCTGTTCCCGCCGCGCCAGCACGACCGCGTGCGCGAGGTGCTGGACGTCTGCGGCTATTCCCTCTGGCGCTGGATGATCGGCACCCTGGCCTCGATGGCGAGCGTCGGCGTCCTGACCGGGCTGGGCCTGTGGCTCCTGGACGTCCCTGCCGCCCTAGCGCTGGGCCTGGTCGCCGCCCTGCTCGAGTTCATCCCCCTGCTCGGCCCCATACTGGCCGCCATCCCCGCGGTCCTGATCGCCTTCTCGCAAGGACCGATGGAGGCGCTCTGGGTGGCCCTGCTCTACCTCGTGATCCAGCAGATCGAGGGCAACCTGATCCTGCCCATGGCCCAGAAACGGATGGTCTCCCTGCCGCCTGTGGTCACGCTCGGCGCGATCGTCGCGGGGGGCCTGCTGTTCGGGCTCCTGGGCATCTTCCTCGCGACGCCGCTGGCGGTCGTGCTGATGGTGATCGTCAACCTGCTCTACATCGAGGACACGCTCGGCGAGAAGCGGCAGTTCCCGGGCTGAGCCGTCCCGCTCAGGACGGGTCGGGCTCCTCCTCCTTCCCCGCCCGGCCGCGGCGCTGGAGCGCCAGCGCCACCGTCCAGACCGCCATCGCCCAGACGGTGCCGATCGTCCATCCGGCCAGCACGTCCGACGGCCAGTGGACGCCGAGATAGACGCGACTGATCCCGACCAGGATCGTGACCGCCGCCGCCAGCGAGATCAGGTAGATCTTGACCCGCCAGCTCTTCTCGACCCGGGCCAGCAGCGCACCGAGGGTCAGGTAGGTGACCGCCGCCAGCATCGAATGCCCGCTCGGGAAGCTGGCGGTGTAGACCATGGCCTCATGGGGGACCAGGTCGGGCCGCGGCCGGTCGAAGACCTCCTTGAGCAGCGAACTGGCCAGGAGGCCGCCGCCGACCGAGACCATCAGCAGCACCATCGCCCTGCGCTTGCGGATCAGCCACAGATACCCGGCGACCGACACGCTCAGCACCATCAGCACGCCGACTCCGCCCAGCGCGGTCATGTCGCGTCCCAGCTCCTCCACCCAGCCGGGGCCGATCGGGTCCGACGGGTCGGCGGCGTTGCGCAGCGCGAGCAGCAGCATGCGGTCGATGCGGTGGGTCTCGCCCTCGACGACCTCGTCGGCAAGCGCGATGAAGCCCCAGAGCGCACCCGCCACCAGCATCAGCGCCAGCAGCAACCCGACCTCGTGCCTTCCGAACCGCCTCAGGCGCCGTCCGATCCTGTCCAGTCCTTCCATCCTCTCCTCTCGCCGTCTGCGGGATCCCCTGGGTAAACGGCGAAGGCCGGAAACCGACCGCAGGAAATCACTCCGGCCGGCGCGCCGCCCGCATCTCCCGCGTCCGCAGCACGATCATGTATTCGTAGAAGGCCTGGAGGACGCAGTACGCAAGGCCGGCGCGCCCGTCCAGGAATCCGCGGCCGACCAGGTACATGTAGGCGAATTTCAACAGCGGCCGGAACGGCAGCCGCGCCGAAAGCGCCTTCAGCGCGCGCCGCCTCAGCGCCCGGTCGCGGCTCAGCAGGGACGGGCCGCCCCTGGGCACCCCCTCCCGCGCGGCCGCCCCCTCCGACGCTTCGAGTTGGGCGTAGCGGGCGTGACGCTCGACCCATTCGATGATCCCCTTGCTCGACGTGTCGTGCTCGATCCGGCTGCGCAGATGCCCCCACCGGCCGTCGACCACCGGAACCGGGTGGACCAGCCGCTCGAAGCGGATGCGGCCGGGGCGGTACAGGCGCATCACCGGTACGGGCGGCATCGCATGGGGGACGGGCGCTCCCATGAAGCGGTTGTTCCGGCCGCAGTAGAACGCGGCCAGTTCCGGCCCCGCCGCCGCCGCGGTTTCGCGCAGCTCGGACGCCAGCTCCGGCGGCACCCGCTCGTCGGCGTCGAGATGGAAGACCCAGGGATGGCGGAAGCCGATATTGGCCAGCGCCCAGTTCTGCTGGCTGGACCAGTCGTCGAGCCTGCGCCGGACGACCCGCGCGCCGGCGGCCAGCGCGATCTCGGCCGTGCGGTCGCTGCTGAGGGAATCGAGGACCACCACGTCGTCGCACCACGCGACCGAGGCGAGGCAGCCCGGCAGGTTCGCCGCCTCGTCCAATGCCGGTATCAGGATCGACGGTCCGCTCATGCCCCTCCCCATCCTTCATGTCCGCATGCGATGATAGGACATCCCGATACCCGCGTCGATTGCACCGGCGCAGACCGCGGCGCCCCCCGCCGGAACAAAAAGGCGGGAAACGCGGTTGGCGATCTGTCGGGCTCGAGCGCCCCGGATGGACAGAGACGGAGAAGACCCACCATGCCCGCGCTCCGAAAGCGTGCCGTCGAGGACCACCATCCCGCCGGGAGCCACGGCATGCCGGACCGGGGCATGCCGGACCGGATCCTGGTCCCCGGCAAGACCTGCTGGCGGATCGTGCGGGCCGACCGGTTCTCGGTCATCGTCGATGCCGACGACTATTTCCGGACGGCGAAGAAGGCGATCGCCGAGGCGGAGAACATCGTCATGGCGATCGGCTGGGATTTCGACCTGCGCATCAAGCTGGAGCCGGACGGCCCGCGCGACGCCGGTCCCGACCGCCTGGGTCATCTGGTCCAGCACCTGGTCGAGACGAAGCGTCACGTCCACGCCTATGTCCTGAAATGGGACATGGCGATGCTGACGACGCTGACGAGCCAGGTGATCCCGCTGCTGGCGACGCACTGGCTCACGATGCGGCGCATCCATTTCCGGCTCGACAGCAGCCACCCCCTGACCGGCTGCCATCACCAGAAGATCCTGGTGATCGACGACAGCGTCGCGTTCTGCGGCGGCATCGACATGACCACCGACCGCTGGGACACCAGCAACCATCGCGAGGAGGACCCGTACCGCACCCGCCCGGACGGCAGTTCCTACGGCCCGTTCCACGACGTCACGACCGCCTGCGACGGGGAGGCGGCGCAAGCACTGGGCGAACTGGCCCGCGAGCGCTGGCGCCGGGCCGGCGGCAAGCGTCCGCGGCCGCCCCGGCTGCGCGAGCGCTGCTGGCCGGAGGGATTGCCAGTCACGCTGGAGGACGTCGACGTCGCGATAGCACGCACGGCGCCGCCCTATGACGGCCGGCAGGGCATCTTCGAGATCGAGGCGCTGTACCTGGCCGCGATCGCGGCGGCCCGGCGCGTCATCTACATGGAGAGCCAGTACTTCGCCTCGCAGGCCGTCCGCGACGCGCTTCTCCGCCGCCTCGCCGAGCCCGACGGTCCGGAGGTCGTGGTGATCAATCCGGAATCGGCCGACGGCTGGCTGGAGGAATGGACGATGGACGCGGCCCGCGCCCACATCGTCCGGGCCCTGCGCGACGCGGACCGCTATGGCCGGTTTCGGATCTACTATCCCGTCAACGAGGCCGGCACTCCCATCTACGTGCACGCCAAGGTGGTCACGGTCGACGACCGCCTGCTACGCATCGGCTCGTCGAACCTGAACAACCGCTCCATGGGGCTCGACACCGAATGCGACGTCGCGGTCGAGGCCGTCCCCGGCGCCGGCAACGAGCGCGCCGTCGCGCAGGCCGTGATCGGCGTGCGCCACCGGCTGCTGGCCGAGCACCTGGCCGTCCCGCCGGAGCGTCTGGCCCGGGAGATCGAGGAGCGGGGATCGGTGATCGCGGCGGTGGACGCCTTGCGGCAGGACACCGGCAGGACCCTGCGCCCGCTGGAGGCGCGGGAGCTGTCGCAAGCCGAGACGGCGGTGATCGAAAGCCGCCTCATGGACCCGGAGCGGCCGGCGCGCTTCGAGAAGGCCCTCACCCACATGGCGAAATACGTCGCGAACGCGACGCCCCCGACAACCGTCGCCTTCCTCGCCGGCCTCGCCCTCGGCGTCCTGGCCGGCCGGCTGGTGCGCCGTCAGAAAGGGTCGGAGCAGGAAGGCCCGTCGCCTCGCCTGGGCTGGTACGAGACGCAGTCGATCCGGGCCGCGAACGGCTCGCCGCGCCACTCGAAGCGGCCCGTCCAGTCGTCGACGCCACGGCCGTTCCAGAGGTCGATGTAGAGCTTCTGCGGCCGGTCGGGCAGCGGCGCGCGCGCGCCGGTCTCGGTGTGCAGCAGCCTGCCGTCCACGTACCAGTTGATCCGGTCGGGCAGCCACTCGATGCCGTAGGTGTGCAGCCCCTCGGCGGCGTCGAACGGCAGGTCGATGCCGACGCCGCCGGTATTGGCCCCGTCCGTGAAGTAGTTGAACTCCACCCTGCGCGTATTCCGGCCGAGGATCTCGACGTCGATCTCGTCCCAGCGGTCGCCGAAGGTCGGCCCGGTATAGGTGAAGAAGCCGGTCACGATGCCGTCGCCCCTGGCCGCCTGCAGGCGGGCCTCCAGGTAGCCGTACCGGAAGAAGGCGCGGGTCTGGATCTCGCCGGAGGAGAAGCCCTCCTTGGCTTCGGGATTGGCGTCCAGCACGAGCGTCGCGAACCCGTCGCCCGTCCGGACCTGCTCCCGGCGCCAGTCGGCGCCGACGAAGCTGCCGTTCGACCAGCGATCCGAGACCACCCAGCGCGCGGGGTCGAGGGTCGTCATCTCGTCGACGAAGGCGTCCGGCGCGCTCGCGTCCGAACTGGCGGCCCCTGCGGCCGCGAACGCCAGCATGGCGAGGCCGAGCAGGCCGGGTGAGCCTCGGCGGAAGGCCAAGATGTTCTCCTCGGGTCAGGTGCGGGTGGTCAGGACGATGCGGGTGTACCACGCCTGCCAGGTGATCCCGGGCACGGACAGCAGGACCCGGTCCAGGGCACGGGTGGCGCCGTGCACCGCCGCGTGCAGGCGCGAGCCGCGGAGCGGCACCCCCGCGAGCGTCGTCAGGCCGTAGAAGCGAAGGTCCACCCGGTCGAAATGGCGTCGCGCGACGTCGAAGTCGGACCTGAGCAGCGGATGCTCGTCGGGCGTGCGCGCCTCCGGCGTCCGCCGCCGGTACCAGTTGATCAGCCGGTTGTGGCCGAGCGGTTCCCAGAAGACGGCCTTGCCGCCCGGCCGCAGCACCCGCGCGATCTCGCCGAAGGAGTTCTCGAGGTTCAGGTGGTGGATGATGCCGCTGCCGAACACCAGGTCGAAGCTGGCGTCGCCGAACGACATGGCTTCGGCGTTCATGGCGTGGAAGCGCGCGTTGTCCAGCCCGGCCGCTTCGGCCGCGTCGCGGGCCTGGTCGATCGCGACGTCGGAGATGTCGATGCCGGTGACCGTGCGGCAGGTCGGGGCGAGCGCCAGCGCGTTGCCGCCCTTCGCGCAACCGTATTCCAGGACGTCCGCCCCCGCGGCGAGGCTGCGCACGAGGGCCAGGTATTCCTCGGCCCCGTGCGCGATCGCGCTGTAGTACTTGTCCTGGGCCTCCCGCGTCTCGCCGCTGAAGCGATGATTGTGGAAGGACCGTTCCCTGTCGATTCTGCTTTCCGCCACGCTCATCTCTACCCGTCGTCCGCGGGGGAGGCGAACGGCCTCCGGACCGCCGCGATGATAGCCCGCCTCCCGCCCCCAGTGGCCGGCTCTTTCACCCTATGGCGTGTGGAAAAGGGGCTACCGCCGTCACCGTGCCGTATCCCGACGAAAGGCAAGCCCGGCGCGCGGCCCGCTTGGGCCGAGCCGTGCCGCGATGCGTTCACAACGGAGAGCAATCCGGAAGCGGAGGATGGTGATGACGGTGCGGACCACGGGTCTGGCGGCCCTGTTGCTGGCGGCGTGCATCGGCACGGCGCATGCCCAGGCGGATGTCCGGCGGGATGCCGGATCGGGCACCGACCCGGACGTGGCGATCGAGGACCTGCTGGCGGGGCTGAGTGCTGCCGGACCGGATGCCGGGCTGAACTCGCCCCGGATGCTCGAGGCCCTCGCCCGGCTGGAAGGGATGGACGTGCATGGCGAGGACGGGGCCGTCATCGGCCGCGTCGAGGAGGTCGTGCGCTCCGACAACCTGGTCTTCCTGAGGATCGCCTTCGATCCCGGCCTCGCGATCGAGGACGACGGCAGCGGCGTGCCCCTCTCCGCCCTCGAGGCCGGCCCGGAGGGCCGGCTCGTCTATCCCGGGATCGAGGCCGGCGGGAGCCGCTGACCGGTCAATAGGTCGCCCGGCCGCCGCTGAGATCGAAGACGGCCCCGGTCGTGAAGGAATTCTCCGCCGAGACGAGCCACGCGACCATCGACGCCACTTCCTCGACCGTCACGAAACGGCCGCGCGGGATCTTGGACAGCATGTAGCCGATATGCTCCTCGGTCATCTGGTCGAAGATCCGGGTGCGCGCGGCGGCCGGGCTGATGCAGTTGACGGCGATGTCGTAGTCCGCCAGCTCCTTGCCGAGCGACTTGGTCAGCGCGATCACGCCGGCCTTGGCGGCGCTGTAGGCGGATGCGTTCGGATTGCCTTCCTTGCCGGCGATCGAGGCGGTGCTGACGATCCGGCCGTAGTTCTGCCGGATCATCCCCGGCACGACGGCCCGGCAGCACAGGAAGACGCCGGTCAGGTCGACGTCGATCACCTGCCGCCATGCCTCGACCGGGTATTCCCACAGCTTCATGTTGGGCCCGGTGATGCCGGCATTGGCCACCAGGATGTCGATCCCGCCGAGCGCCGCCGCCGTGCTCGCCGCCGCCGCCTCGACCGCCGCCGGGTCGGTCACGTCGACTTGGCACGCCTCGACCCTGGGGCCGAGCGCCGCGAGTTCGTCCGCCGTCTCGGCAACCTCGCCGCCGCTGTCCCACAGGCTGACCGCCGCGCCCGAGCGCAGCAGCCGTTCGGCCACCGCCCGGCCGATGCCCTGGGCGCCGCCGGTCACGACGGCCCGCCGCCCGCCGAGATCGATGTCGTTCATGTTCCCGTCCTCCCCGTTCGAGCCGGTTCGCCGGCCCGGCCCGCCATGGAGCCGTCCTCGGCCGCGCCCTCATCATGCGCGCCCTCGTCACGCGCACCGTCCCCGGCCACATCGTAATTGTCATCGTGGGTGCGGGCGAGCAGGAAGCCCATCGCGGCGCTCGCGCCGGCCGCGTCGCCGCAGCGGATCGCGTCGAGCACGGCCCGGTGCCAGGGCAGCGAGTCCCCGACCGCGCCCGGCCGCAGCGTCGTCAGCCGGAAGGTCGCGGCCAGCGCGGTCCCGATCAAGGCGCCCAGCGGCAGCAGCAGCTCGTTGCCGGTCGCCGACAGGATGGCGGTATGGAACCTGATGTCGGGCTCGATGCTGGCCCTGAGGTCGTCGCTGACCCTCTCCATGTCCCGGAACGCCTCGGCCATGGCCGCGATGTCCGCCGGCCGGGCGCGCTCGGCCGCAAGCGCGGCCGCCGCAGGCTCGATGATCCTGCGGACCTCCAGCAGGTCCTCCGCGAACCGCCACCCCGACCGGCCCGCGACCTGCCAGGCCAGCACGTCCGGGTCCAGCATATTCCAACGGTTGCGCGGCAGCACCCGGGTACCCGTCCTCGGCCGCGCCTCGACCAGCCCCTTCGCGCCGAGCACCTTGATCGCTTCCCGCAGCACCGTCCTGCTGACCGCCAGTTCCGCGCCCAGCGCCGCCTCGTTGGGGAGCACCGAGCCCGGCGGCAGATTGCCGGTGACGATGCGCAAGCCAATCGCGTTTGCAACCTGCCCGAGCAAGCCGCGATGCGGGTGGGCCGCCGGTCCGTCACCGCTGTCGGCAGGCACTCCCGATCCTCCTTCGCTCAATCGAGGCCGTCGCCGCCACGGCGCCCCTGGGTTCCGGTAAAGAATAGCAGGTGCGGGCCGCCCGCGCATCGGAGGCACGTCAGGCCTTTCGGACTATGAGGTCCTACAGCGACCGCTTCGGTGGCCCGGTCAATGCCCGGTCAATGCCCGGTCAATGGATGTCGTCGCGCCGGAGCATCGCCTCGGCCAGCGCGTCGACGGTGAAGCCGGGCTTGCGGGCGGCCTCGATGATGACCGCCTCGCCGCGTGCGATCGCCGCCGCCGCCGCCGGCACATCGGCGGCGATGGCGTGCGGGACGACCACGGCGCCGTGCCGGTCGGCATGAACGAGGTCGCCCGGCCGCACCGTCATTCCGGCCACGGTGACGGCGATGCCGAACTCCTCGATCCGTACCCAGGCATGGGAGGGCGCGACGAGGCCGGCCAGCATGTGGAACCCCTCGGCGCAGGCGTCGAGGTCGCGCACGCTGCCGTCGGTGACGACCCCGGCGGCGCCCAGCCCCTGGTGGACGGCCGTGTTGACCTCGCCCCAGAAGGAGCCGTAGCCCGGCTGGCTGTCCAGGTCCTGGATCACCACGACCGACGGCCTCGGCGACGCCTCGACGTAGCGGTACCAGGCGAGGCGCCGTTCGCGCTGCTCGGCCTTGTCCAGGCCCGACGGATGCATCGCCCGCAAGGTCCCGGTCACGGCATGGCCGACCATGGCGCCGAGCTGCGGCGTGCAGCTCACCAGCGGGCGGGTCGTATACCCCCGGCCGCGCCGCTCCGGCGCCAGCACCTCGATCGCGTTGCACACGGTGGGCGTGTCGAGCGCCCGAAGCGCGGCCAGCACGCTCTCGTCCACGGTCATCGCCTGCTCCTTCCCGACGGTTCTTGCGGCGGCGTCCGCCGGCTGGCGGCCCCGGTCCGATCCTGCGCCGTCACGGCGTCGCCCGCCAGCCCCGCCCCGTTCCCAGCCACGGCCGGTTGACGCAGTTGACGAGCCGGCCCTCGATCAGCCCGGCGGCCGCGATCTCGGCCGATTTCCGGCGCAGATCGGCGATGCTCTCGGGGCAGTAGAAGGCCGCATGCGGGCTGAGGAGCATGCGCCCCACGATCCACGGCTCCTGCTCCCTCCAGGCGCGGATCAGGGGATGGCCGGCATCGACCGGCTCGACCGGGAGGACGTCCAGCGCCGCTCCGGCGACCCGCCCCTGCCCCAGCGCCGCATGCAGCGCGTCCAGGTCGACGACCGCGCCGCGTGCGGTGTTGACCAGGATCAGGCCCCGCTTGGCCGCGGCCAGCGCCTCGGCCCCGATCAGGCCGCGCGTGCCGTCGTCGAGGGGCGTGTGCAGGCTGACGACGTCCGACAGCGCCATCAGCTCGCGCAGGCTGGACATCCGCTCGAAGCCGGTCGCGAGGTCGTAGCCCGTCGGCAGGTAGGGGTCGTGGAAGACCACCCTCATGCCGAAGGCGCGCGCCCTCGTCGCCGCCGCGAGCCCGATGCGGCCGAGGCCGACGACGCCGAACACCGCGCCCCGCAGCCGGCGCAGCAGCGGCGGCGCGTCGAACCGCCACCCGACGTCCGGATCGTTGCGCAGGTCCCTGTCGTACTGCGCGGTGCCGCGGGTCAGCGTCAGCATCATCGCGATCGCGTGGTCCGCGACGTCCGTCGTTCCGTAGTCCGGCACGTTGCAGACCGCGATGCCCCGGTCGCCGGCCGCGCGCAGGTCGATGTTGTCGAATCCGACGCCCGCGCGAACAATGATGCGGCACCGGTCGAGACGCGCGAGCCAGGCGGCGTCGATCGCCACCTCGTGGTAGCAGATGATGCCGTCGCACGACGTCCAGTCCGCTTCCGGCACGTCCTCCTGGCGCTCCGGCCGGTGGACGGAGAAGTCGACCCCGACGGCGACCGCACGCTCGATCTCGGCGGGATCGGCGAACTGGGCATCCGGCATCAGCACGCGCATGGCCGCCCTCCTTGCGATGGGGCCGTACGGCGGGGCGTCAGGCATTCGCCCATCCCCCGTCGACGACGAAGTTCTGAGCCGTCACCATCCGGCTGTCGTCCGCGGCGAGCCACAGGACGAGGCGCGCGACGTCCGGCGGCAGGATCTTGTCCGGCAGGGACTGGCCGGCATGCAGCGCGCGCTCGCCCTCCGGGGTCAGCCAGCGCCGGACCTGGCGCTCGGTCATCACCCAGCCGGGGCTGACGGTGTTGACGCGGATGCGCGCGTCTCCCCAGTCGCGGGCGAGTCCCCGGGTCAGCCCGTGGACCGCGGCCTTGGCCGTCGTGTAGGCCGGCATGCCGCCCTGGCCGAGCATCCAGCTTATCGAGCCGAAATTCACGATCGAGCCGCCGCCGGCCTCTCTCATTCCGGGCGCCACGGCGCGGGCGGCGAAGAACATCGGCCGGAGGTTGACCGCCATGCGGTCGTCCCACAGCGCCACCGTCGTGTCCTCGGGCCGATGGCGCTCGTCGTCGGCGGCGTTGTTGACGAGCACCGCCGCCGGTCCGTGCCGGCGGGCCGCCTCCTCGACCGCGGCCTCCAGGGCCGCGACGTCGCGCAGGTCGCAGGGCAGGAAGGCCGGCGGGTGGCGCGCGTCCGCCCGCAGGCCCGCCGCGAGCGCATCCCCCGCCGCCTCGTCGATGTCGATGAAGCAGACGCGCGCGCCCTGGGCGGCGAAATGCTCGACGATGGCGGCACCGATCCCGGTCGCGCCGCCGGTCACCAGGACCGGCCGGTCGCACAGGCTGGGATAGCGCGC
>NZ_DASYHS010000167.1:0-9794 GCF_035998295.1 Arenibaculum sp.
GCCGGAAAGCCTGCCCGAGACGGTCGAGGCGACCCATGTCAGCCTGTTCGACGGCACGAACGAGGGCCTGAAGCTGAAGGACCGGCCGGTCTTCTCGGTGCAGTACCATCCCGAAGCCTCTCCCGGCCCGCAGGACAGCCACTACCTGTTCGACCGCTTCGTGGACCTGATCCGGACAAACAAGCGCGCCTGAGCGAAAACGGCGCGCGCAGGCGCGCCTGACGGGCCGTCCGCCCCGGGACCCCTTCTCCCGTCATGCGGGAGAAGGGTCGATCGGTAGCAGTTTTAACAGTTGATTCGCATTTCAGGCATTACGGATCTTCGGTCCGCAATCGTCTCGCCTGGTAGTGCGCATGTTTTCTCAACCAAGAGTCACGATCGCATTCGCCCTGGGCGGTCTCCAGGGGTTCAACGGCCACGGCATCGGCTTCCTGGACGCCGCCCGGGAGCTGGAGGTGGAGCCGTCGGTGATCTCCTGCACCGGCTCCATGATCGGCTGGGTCGCGACCTGGCTCGAAGGCCGCGAGCTGCTGCCCCTGCTGGCCGAGGCCATGGAGCGCGAGAGCCGGCACCCGCAGCAGGCGGAATGGCTCGGCCGGGTCTGGCGCGCCGCGTCCGGGATGTCGGGACCGCTGCGCCCGGCGGTCGAGGAGTATTGGCGCCGCTGGCTGACGCCGCCGTTCGCCGCGGGCGACGGCGCCTACGGCGTGCTTTCGCCGGCCTCCGGCCTCGCCAAGGCCTTCCTCGACCGCCTGATGCCGGCGCAAATCCTGTCGCCGCAGCCGGACCCGGAGGAGCGCGAACGCATCGCGGCCGCGATCAACGCCAGCAGGGTCCCGGTCGTCTTCAACAGCTTCCAGCCGCAGACCGGGCGGGACTTCCTGCACGTCAATCCGGCCGCGGCCGAGTTCCTCCAGGTCGAACCGCAGCCGCTCGCGTCCGACGCCAAGTTCAAGACGGTGTCGCCCGAGGCCGTCGCGGCCGCCCAGTGGCTCCACCAGTACGGCTTCGACGAGCGGAGCAACCCGCACGGCCTCATCAGCGGCACCTACCACCGCCAGTTCATCATCGCCGAGCTGCACATGGTCAACCGCATCTACGCGGTCCGGCCGATCAACACGCGCTGGATCGGCGAGCTGCCCGCCAACTGGTTCGAGATGCGGGATTTCACGCGCAGGCTGTGGTTCAACGGCGCCTACTACGCCGAGACCGCGCGCATGCGTCTCGTGAACCAGCTCGTGGAGACCGGGCGGCTGTCCGACGAGCTCTTCCGCCGCATCGAGCTGATCGAGGTGCAGGTCGAGGAACCCTACGAGGATTTCGGCCACGCCGCGGAAGAGCACGCGCTCTACCGGCGGGCGGCCGAGCGGGCGCGCGAGGTCCTCGGCGAGCGCGAGCACGCCAGCGTGCCGTGCGGCCTGCCCGTTCCCTGCACGCAACTTGCCTCGAGGCTGGCGCTGGCGGAATTCCTGCCGCGGATCTCGAATGACATATGCTACTCGTGCGGGTATTATACCGATGCTCCACATCGAACCAGAGAAGAGATTCATGCCGGCACCGCCCAAGGGTAAGCGCGCCTTCGCATTCGGTGGCCTGGGCGGCTTCAACGCCCACGGGGTCGGCTTCCTCGAAGCCGCCCGCGAGCTGGACGTCCGCCCGTCGATCATCACCTGCACCAGCGGCATGATCGACTGGGTCGCGCGCTGGCTCGACGGGGAGGAGCTCCTGCCGCTCCTGCGCCAGCAGATCCAGCGCTCCAACAAGTTCCCGGTGCCGCTGGACTGGATGAACAGCCTGTGGATCTCGTGGTTCGGCGATCCCGGCATCTTCCGCCCGGCGGTCCCGGAGTACTGGCGGCGCTGGATGACCCCGTTCGCGCCGGACGGCGCGCAGGCCGGGGACGAGCAGCATCGGCGCAAGCTCGCGAAAGCGTTCCTCGACCGCATGTTCCCGGCCCAGCTCTACGTGCCCCAGCGCGGCCGCGCCGACGTCGAGCGCATCGCGCGCGCCATGAACCGGAGCGAGATCCCGGTCGTCTTCAACAGCTTCCATCCCGCGACCGGGCTCGGCTACCTGCACGTCAACGAGGCCGGACGCGACTTCCTGGGGGTCGAGTACGGCGAGGCCGGGGGCGGCGACAAATACCTCCCGATCGACGCGGATGCCGTGACCGCGGCGCTGTGGCTCTACTTCTACGGCTTCGAGCATGCCGACAACCCCCGCGGCCTGGTCGACGGCGCCTACAACCGGCAATTCATCATCCGCGAACTCTACATGGTCGACCGCATCTATGCAGTGCGCCCGATCAACACCCGCTGGATCGGCACGCTTCCGGCCAACTACTTCGAGATCCAGGACTTCACGACCGAGCTGTGGTTCAACTCCGCCTATGCCGCCGAGACGGGGCAGATGGCCCTGATCAACCGCCTGATCGACGAAGGCAAGCTGCTGGACGACCGGTTCCGCCGCGTCGACCTGACCGAGATCCAGGTCGAGCGCCAGTACGGCTATTTCGACTTCTTCGTCGAGGAGATGGCGGTCTACGAGCGCTCGCACCGCCAGTCGCTGGAGACGCTCCGGGAGAAGGAAGGCGTCGCCGTCGCGGAACTGGTCGAGATGGCTTAGCGCCGGGCGCGAAAAGAAAAACCAGCGCTTCACGCCGCGGGTTCCTATCTCTATAACGTCCCGTTGACCACCCCCTCGCCCATCCGGCGGGGGTGTTTTGCTGCGCCCGCGCCCGGGCGCGTCGCCCCATTCGCGAGCGCACAGAGCATGCCGAAACGCACCGACATCCAATCCATCTGCATCATCGGCGCAGGTCCGATCGTGATCGGCCAGGCCTGCGAGTTCGACTATTCGGGCGTCCAGGCGTGCAAGGCGCTGCGCGAGGAGGGCTATCGGGTCGTCCTCGTGAATTCGAACCCGGCGACGATCATGACCGATCCCGAGCTGGCGGACGCGACCTACATCGAGCCGATCACCCCGGCGACCGTGGCGCGCATCCTGGAGAAGGAGCGCCCGGACGCGCTGCTGCCGACGATGGGCGGCCAGACCGCGCTGAACACCGCGATGACCCTGTCGCGCGACGGCACGCTGGAGCGCCTGGGCGTCGAACTGATCGGCGCGCGCGAGGAGGTGATCGCGAAGGCCGAGGACCGGCTGCTGTTCCGCGACGCGATGGACCGCATCGGGCTGGAGAGCCCGCGCTCGCGCCTCGTGCGCAACTTCGACGAGGCGCTGGAGGCGCTGGACCAGGTCGGCCTGCCGGCGATCATCCGGCCGAGCTTCACGCTCGCCGGCACCGGCGGCGGCATCGCCTACAACCGGCTCGAGTTCGAGGACATCGTGCGCGGCGGCCTGCGGGCCTCGCCCACCCGGGAAGTGCTGATCGAGGAATCGGTCCTGGGCTGGAAGGAGTACGAGATGGAGGTCGTGCGCGACGGCGCCGACAACTGCATCATCATCTGCTCCATCGAGAACATCGACCCCATGGGCGTGCACACCGGCGACAGCGTCACCGTCGCGCCGGCGCTGACGCTGACCGACAAGGAATACCAGGTGATGCGCAACGCCTCGATCGCGGTGCTGCGCGAGATCGGGGTCGACACCGGCGGCTCGAACGTCCAGTTCGCGGTCAATCCCGAGAACGGCCGGCTGGTCGTGATCGAGATGAACCCCCGCGTCAGCCGCTCCTCCGCGCTGGCCTCCAAGGCGACCGGCTTCCCGATCGCGAAGGTCGCGGCCAAGCTCGCCGTCGGCTACACGCTGGACGAGCTGGACAACGACATCACCGGCGTCACTCCCGCGAGCTTCGAGCCGACGATCGACTACATCGTCACCAAGATGCCGCGCTTCACCTTCGAGAAGTTCCCGGGCGCAGAGCCGCTGCTCACCACCAGCATGAAGTCGGTCGGCGAGGCGATGTCGATCGGCCGCACCTTCCAGGAGAGCGTCCAGAAGGCGCTGCGCTCCATGGAGACGGGCCTGACCGGCTTCAACGAGATGCCGGTCGGGGACGGCGACCCGCTGGCGATGCGCGCCGCCCTCGCCCGCCCGACGCCGGACCGGCTCCTGGTGATCGCCCAGGCGCTGCGCCAGGGCATGTCGGTCGCCGAGATCCACGCCGCCTGCAAGTACGATCCCTGGTTCATCGAGCAGGTCCGCGGCATCGTCGAGGCCGAGGCGCAGGTCCGGGCCGAAGGCCTGCCGGGCGACATGCGCGGATGGCTGGCGCTGAAGTCGATGGGCTTCGCCGACGCCCGGCTGGCGGAACTCGCCGGCCTGGGCGAGGCGGAGGTGGCCGAGGCGCGCCGGGCCGCGGGCGTGCGCCCGGTCTACAAGCGAATCGACACCTGCGCGGCCGAGTTCGCCTCGCGCACGCCGTACATGTACTCGACCTACGAGAGCGACGGCGCCGGGATGTCGGAATGTGAATCCGATCCCTCCGACCGGCGCAAGGTCGTGATCCTCGGCGGCGGCCCCAACCGGATCGGCCAGGGCATCGAGTTCGACTACTGCTGCGTCCACGCCGCCTACGCGCTGCGGGAAGCCGGCATCGAGACGATCATGGTGAACTGCAACCCCGAGACCGTCTCGACCGACTACGACACGTCCGACCGCCTCTACTTCGAGCCGCTGACGGCCGAGGACGTGATCGAGCTGGTGCGCGTCGAGCAGAGCCGGGGCACCGTGCTGGGCGTCATCGTCCAGTTCGGCGGCCAGACGCCGCTCAAGCTGGCGCCGGACCTGGAGGCGGCGGGCATCCCGATCCTCGGCACCTCGCCGGACGCGATCGACCTCGCCGAGGACCGGGAGCGGTTTCAGAAGCTGCTGCACGAGCTTGGCCTGCGCCAGCCCGCCAACGGCCTCGCGCGCAGCGTCGAGGAGGCCGAACGGGTCGCGGCCACGATCGGCTTCCCGGTCGTGATCCGGCCGAGCTACGTGCTCGGCGGGCGCGCGATGGAGATCGTGCGCGACATGGCCGGCCTGCGCCGCTACATGGCGACGGCCGTCAAGGTCTCCGGCCGCAACCCCGTGCTGATCGACGGCTACCTCCAGGACGCGATCGAGGTCGACGTGGACGCGGTCTCCGACGGGCACGAGGTCCACGTGGCCGGGATCATGGAGCACATCGAGGAGGCGGGCATCCATTCCGGCGACAGCGCCTGCGCGCTGCCGCCCCATTCCCTGCACCCCGAGACGGTCGACGAGATCACCCGCCAGGCGACGGCGCTCGCCCGCGCGCTGAACGTCGTCGGCCTGATGAACGTCCAGTTCGCCGTCAAGGACGGCATGGTGTTCATCCTGGAGGTCAACCCGCGCGCAAGCCGCACGGTGCCCTTCGTCGCCAAGGCGACGGGCACGGCGATCGCCAAGATCGCGGCCCGCGTGATGGCCGGCGAGAAGCTCTCGGATTTCCGCCTCAACGGGCCGTTCCCCGGCCACACCGCCGTCAAGGAGGCGGTCTTCCCCTTCGCGCGCTTCCCCGGCGTCGACATCCTGCTCGGCCCGGAGATGAAGAGCACGGGCGAGGTGATGGGCCTCGACCGCGACTTCGGCCGGGCGTTCGCCAAGGCCCAGCTCGGCGCCGGCGTCATGCTGCCGCTGGAGGGGATGGTGTTCATCTCGGTCCGGGACCGGGACAAGGCCGCCGTGCTGCCCGCGGCGAGGAAGCTGACCGAGATGGGCTTCAGGATCGTCGCGACCGAGGGCACCGCCAAGACGTTCGAGGAGAACGGCCTTTCCTGCACCCGCATCAACAAGGTGCTGGAGGGCCAGCCGCACATCGTCGACGCCATGATCAACGGCGAGGTGCAGCTCGTCTTCAATACCACGGAAGGGTCGCAGGCGCTGTCCGACAGCTTCAGCTTGCGCCGGACGGCACTGGTCAATAACATTCCCTACTACACCACTGTGGCGGGCGCCCGGGCAGCCGTCGAAGCGATAGCGGCACTCCGGAGCGAAAGCCTTGAAGTGGCTCCGTTGCAGTCTTACCTGAGCGGATCGTACTGAGACCGGAGATGGGCGCCGCGGCTTTCGGCCGCGGCGGGCGTCTTCTTCAGCTTTAGTGGACCGGGAAATGGAAAAAGTTCCGATGACGGCAGCGGGATACGACCGGCTGCAGGAGGAATTGAAGCATCTGAAGCATGTCGAGCGTCCGGCCGTGATCAAGGCGATCGCGGAGGCGCGCGAGCACGGCGACCTCTCGGAGAACGCGGAGTATCACGCCGCCCGGGAGCGCCAGAGCTTCATCGAGGGACGCGTCCTGGAGCTGGAAGACAAGATCAGCCGCGCCGAAGTGATCGACGTGTCCAAGCTTTCGGGCGACGTCATCAAGTTCGGCGCCACCATCACGGTCGCCGACGAGGATACCGACGAGGAGATGACCTACCAGATTGTCGGCCAGGACGAGAGCGACATCAAGTCCGGCCGCCTGTCCGTGACGTCGCCTCTCGCCCGTGCGCTGATCGGCAAGCAGGTCGGCGACATGGTCGAGGTGAGCACGCCCGGCGGCTCGAAGAGCTACGAGATCGTCAAGGTCGATTACCGCTGACCCGGACCGTGAGAACGCCCATGCCCCCGTTCCATCTCGCCTTTCCCGTCCATGACCTCGCCGAGGCGCGCGCCTTCTACGGCACGCTGCTCGGCTGCCCGGAAGGCCGTTCTTCCGAGCACTGGGTGGACTTCGACTTCTACGGGCACCAGATCGTCGCCCATCTCTCGCCCGACGAGGTCGGCCACCGGGCGACCAGCGCGGTCGACGGCGAAGCGGTGCCGGTGCGCCATTTCGGCGTCGTGCTGCCGGTGGAGGAATGGCACCGCCTGGCCGAGACCCTGAAGACGGCCGGACGCGACTTCATCATCGAGCCGCAGGTCCGCTTCAAGGGCGAGGTCGGGGAGCAGTACACGATGTTCCTGCTCGACCCCTCCGGCAATGCCCTGGAATTCAAGGCGTTCCGCGACCCGGCGATGCTGTTCGCGCACTGAAGGCGCGCCTCACTCCTCCAGTTCTTCCTCTTCCTCGTCCTCGGGCAGGTCGCCGACCTCGGTGTCGATCGGCACGCCCGGCAGGTACTTGGAGTTGCGGATGGCCAGGGCCGACTTGACGTGGCTGACGTTGGGCGCCGCGGTCAGCTTGGTCGTCAGGAAGCGCTGGTAGGCGTCCCAGTCCTCCGCCACGACCTTCAGCAGGAAGTCGGTCTCGCCGGCCAGCATGTGGCACTCGCGCACGAGCGGCCAGCTGTTGACCAGGTCCTCGAACTTCTTCAGGTCGACCTCGGCCTGGCTGGTCAGGCCCACCTGCGCGAACACGGTCACCCCGAAGCCCAAGGCCTCCGGATTTATGTCGGCGTGGTAACCGCGGATGTAATCGGCTTCTTCCAGCGCGCGGACTCGACGCAGGCAGGGTGGAGCCGAGATGCCTGCGCGCCGCGCCAGCTCGACGTTGGTCATCCGACCGTCGTTCTGAAGGTCGCGTAGGATTCGCCGGTCTATCCGGTCGAGTTTAACTCGCCGCATGATTGTCTCTTGTAGCCTCTGTGCGGGTTCAAGCAAGGATATTACCCTGCGTCCTGATTTAAGCCAAGATGCCTTCACCCACAAGAGTGAAACTTTATGACACGCCGCACAAATTCGCGGAATTCGACATACGCCCGCCTTGGGGCCGGCCGGCATGCGCTCCACGCGGGACGCCAGGCGCGATGACGGCGCCGAGCTGCTGGATCGTCACCGACGGCAAGCCCGGCATGGAGAACCAGTGCCTGGGCCTTGCCCGGGCCCTCGGCTTCGATCCCGTCATCAAGCGGGTGCGCCTGCGCGCGCCCTGGAAGCAGCTCAGCCCGTACCTGAAGCTCGGCAGCCGGTTCGCGGCCGGTCCGGGCGGCGACCCGATCGCCCCGCCCTGGCCCGACCTGCTGATCGCGTCGGGACGCAGTTCGATCGCCCCCTCGCTCGCCGCGCGCAAGCTGTCGGGCGGGCGCACCTTCACGGTCCAGATCCAGGACCCGCAGATCCCGGCCCGTTGGTTCGACCTGGTCGTCGTGCCCCGCCACGACCGGCTGCGGGGCGAGAACGTGGTCGCCACGCGCGGTGCGCTGCACCACGTCACGCCGGAGGCGCTGGCCGCCGCGGCCGCCCGGCTCGGGCCGGGGCTGGCCCATCTGCCGCATCCGCGAGTCGCGGTCCTGGTCGGCGGCGACAACGGCGTCTATCGCCTGACCGAGGCGCTGGCGGCCGAACTGGCCGACCGGCTCGCGGCACTGGCGCGCGGGCACGGCGTCGGGCTGATGGTGACGCCGTCGCGCCGCACGGGGGCCGCCAACGAGGCGATCCTGCGCCAGCGGCTCGCCGGCCTGCCGGCGGTCGTCTGGGACGGGGCGGGCGACAACCCCTATCTGGGCTTCCTCGGCCTCGCGGACCATGTCGTGGTCACCTGCGACAGCGTGTCGATGGTGTCGGAGGCCGCTTCCACCGGCAAGCCCGTGCACGTCGTCGACCTCGAGGGCGGATCGCCGAAGTTCCGCAGCTTCCACGCGGCGTTGCGCGCCGAGGGCATCGTCCGCCCCTTTACCGGCGCCCTGCCCTCCTGGCGCTACGAGCCGCTCGACGACACGGGGCTGGTCGCGGACGAAATCCGCAGGAGGCTCGCGACGAAACGTCCCGCCCGCGACGCGGCGCATTGAGTTTGGCGCGTCGCGTCACTAGTAATTCGGACTACGACCCCAGGGACGTCGACCGCATGCACACGAGCACTCCCCCCACCCGCCTTCCCGACGTTCCGGCCCAGGACGTCGGCCGGCACGTCGTCGCCAGCATCGCGGCGGCGGCGCGCGCGGACCAGCCCTACACCCACTGGCTGCCCGAGGACCTGCTGCCGCGCGATCTCGCCGAGGCGGTGGCTGCCCTGCCCTTCGATCCGCCCCGGATCACCGACACGCTCGGCCGGCGCGAGACCCACAACCAGTCCCGCACCTATTTCAGCCCCGAAGCCCGCGCCCGCTTCCCGGCCTGCGAGACCGTCGCGGCGGCGTTCCAGCACCCGGCCACCGTGGCGGGCATCGGCGGCATCTGCGGCATCGACCTCGCGGGCACGTCGCTGCGCATCGAATACTGTCTCGACACCGACGGCTTCTGGCTCGAGCCGCACACCGACATCGGCGTCAAGAAGTTCACGATGCTGCTCTACCTGTCGTCGGGACCGGGAGCCGACACCCTCGGCACGGACGTCTTCGACGGCGAAGGCCGCGTCGTGAAGACGTCTCCCTCCCCGTTCAACGGCGGCCTCGTCTTCGTCCCCTCCGACCGGTCCTGGCACGGCTTCCGCCGCCGGCCGATCGAGGGCGTGCGGAAATCCGTGATCGTCAACTATGTCGGCCCGGAGTGGCGGGCCCGCCATGAACTCTCCTATCCCGACCGGCCGGTCGGGTGAGGCGCGCCCCGGAGCTTCGACCATGACCGCCATCTGCGACATAGACGCCCTGCGCGCAGCCTCCCTCGCGCATGATCCCTTCGACCACCTGATCGTCCCCGGGTTCATCCGCCGCGCGCGGATCGGCGACATCCATCGCGACTACCCCGCGATCGACAAGCCCGGCAGCGTGCCGGTCGGCGTCTTCCGCCACGGCCCGGCCTTCGACGAACTGCTCGACGAGCTGCGCGGCGACGCGCTGCGCGACGTCTTCGAGGAGAAGTTCGACCTCGACCTGACCGGCAGGCCGACGATGTTCACGGTCCGCGGCATGTGCCGGCCGACCGACGGCAAGGTCCACCCGGACTCCGCCAGCAAGATCATAACG
>NZ_DASYHS010000168.1:0-4057 GCF_035998295.1 Arenibaculum sp.
CTGACGCCGGTCGCGATCGCCGAGGGCCGCGCCTTCGCCGACAGCGTCTTCGGCGGCACTCCGGTCACGATCGGCTACGACAACATCCCCTCCGCCATTTTCAGCAACCCGCCGGTCGGGACGGTCGGGCTGACCGAGGAGGTGGCGCGGCGCGACTTCGGCGCGGTCGACGTCTACCGCTCGGCGTTCCGCCCGTCCAAGAACACCCTGTCCGGGCGCGACGAGCAGAGCCTGATGAAGCTCGTCGTCGACCGCCGGAGCCAGAGGGTGCTGGGCTGCCACATGGTGGGCCCGGACGCGCCGGAGATCGTGCAGGGCTTCGCGGTCGCGCTCAACTGCGGGGCGACCAAGCAGCAGTTCGACCGCACGATCGCGCTGCATCCCTCGGCGGCGGAGGAGTTCGTGCTGATGCGCGAGAAGCTGCCCGACCCCGAGGCAGAGGCGGCGGAGTAGGGGACGCCTCACCCCGCCAGCAGGCGGCGGGCGGCGCCGGCGGCCGTCTCGGCGTAGCTGCGGTCGCCGTGGACCAGGACCAGCAGCAGGCAGCCTTCCAGCAGCAGCATCAGCTCGCGCGCGAGTGCCTGCTCGCCGGCGACGCCGCGCCGGGCGAGCTCGGCCGCGAGGCGGGCCTCGACGGCGGCCTTGTGCCGCCGGGCGATCGCGCGGGCGGGGTGGCCGGGCAGGTCGGCCAGCTCCATCACCAGGCGCGTGAAGCCGGCGCCCCGCCAGTCCGGGCGGGCGGCCCAGCGCGCCAGCTCCGCGAACAGCGCGTCGACCATCGCGGGCGCGTCGCCGTCCAGGCGCTCGGCCCAGTGGGCGATGCGCTCCAGCGCGAGTTCGTGGTGCCGCTCGACGGCGGCGGCCAGCAGGTCGTCCTTGCTGCGGAAGTGATAGTACAGCGTGCGCTTGGTGACGCCGGCCGCCTCGGCGACCGCGTCGACGCCCACGCGGGCGTATCCCCGGCCGTAGAACAGCTCGTAGGCGGTCTCGACGATGTGCCGGCGCGTCGCCTCGCCGCTCGTCCCCATGCGCGCCTCCGTCAGGTATACCGAGGAGTGAGTGTACACGGCATGCGCGCTGCCGCACCGTCGTCCGGAGATCACGGCGGACAGGAGACAGGACGATGGGCGAGAGCGCACTCACGATCCGGAGCATCGCGGCGCGCATGGTGAACGCGCCGCTGGCGCGGCCGATCCGCACCGCGATGGGGACGATCCCGTCGGCCCCGCTGGTGCTGATCGACCTGGAGACGCATCAGGGTGTCGCCGGCCGCGCCTACCTGTTCGCCTATATGCTGCCGGCCCTCGCCCCGCTCGCCCGCCTCGTCGAGGAGGTCGGGCGCGAGATGGAGGGGCGGACCGTCGCCCCGCTGGAACGCTGGCGCGACCTCGACCGCCGGTTCCGGCTCCTGGGCTGGCAGGGGCTGGCCGGCATGGCGGTGGCCGGCATCGACATGGCGCTATGGGACGCGCTCGGCCGCGCGGCCGGCTGGCCGGTCGCCCGCCTGCTCGGCGCCGAGCCGAAGCCGCTGCCGGCCTACGACAGCTACGGCGCCGTCGATCCCAAGGCCGATGCCGGCGCGCTGCGCGCCTCGGTCGAGGCGGGCTTCCGCGCGATCAAGATCAAGCTCGGCGACGGCGACTTCGCCCGCGACCTCGCGACCGCGGCGGCCGTGCGCGACCTGATCGGTCCCGACGTCGCCCTGATGGTCGACTACAACCAGTCGCTCGATCCGCCGGAGGCGTGCCGCCGGCTGGCGCGGCTCGCGGAATACGACATCCACTGGGTCGAGGAGCCGGTCGCGGCCGAGGACCTGCGCGGCCATGCCAGGGTCCGCGCGGCCTCGCCGGTGCGCATCCAGACCGGCGAGAACTGGTGGTTCCCCCGCGACATGGCCGACGCGATAGCCGCGGGGGCGAGCGACTTCGCGATGGTCGACGTCATGAAGATCGGCGGGATCACCGGCTGGCTGCGCGCCGCCGCCCTGGCCGAGGCGGCGTCGCTGCCGCTCTCCAGCCACATCTTCGTGGAGGCGAGCGCGCATCTGCTGCCGGCCACCCCGACCGCCCATTGGCTGGAGCATCTCGACACCGCCGGCGCGATCCTGGCCGAGCCCGTCGTCCCGCGCGACGGCATGGTGACCGCGCGCGGCCCCGGGCTGGGGATGGATTGGGACGAGGAGGCGGTGAAGAGATACGCGGTGTGACCCGGCTCCCGATGAAGGAGCACGCCGGCCGATTCCGGATTGGCCAACGCGAGACGGTCAGGGCGGGGCGGTCGCGGCTTCGACGAAGGCGCGGGCGACGGTCGACAGGCGGCGGCCGGCGGGGTGGACGAGGTACCAGCGGTGGCGCATCGGGAAGCCCTCGACGTCCAGGTGGACGAGCCGCTCGTCGCGGTCGTGCTCCAGCGACACCTGCGGCAGGATGGACAGGCCCAGGCCGCCGATCACCGCCTGCTTGATCGCCTCGTTGCTGCCGATCTGCATGCGCACGCGCGGATGCAGGCCGGCCTCGGCGAACCGCTGGTCGACCGCCGAGCGCGTGCCCGAGCCCGGCTCGCGCAGGACCAGCGGCTCGCGGGCGACCTCGGCCAGGGGGATCGCCCGGCGCCCGGCGAGCGGGTGGCCGGACGCAGCGACGACGACCAGCGCGTCGTCGAGGACGGGCACGGCTTCGACCTCCGGCTCGTCGGGCAGGCGGCTGAAGACGTAGAGGTCGTCCAGCCCCTCGCGCAGCCGCGCCAGGATCGCGGGCCGGCCGCCGATCTCCAGCGCCGCGTCGATCGAAGGATGCAGGTGGCAGAACTCCCCCAGCAGGCGCGGAACGAAGTACTTCGCGGTCGTCGCGGCGGCGATCCGCAGCGTGCCGCGCTGTAGCCCGCGCCGCTCCGACAGCGCCATCTCCAACCGCGCCACCGCGCCGAACACCTCGCGGCACATCACCAGCAGGTCCCGCCCCTCGTCGGTCAGGCGGAGCGTGCGGCCGACATGGTCGAACAGCGGCGCGCCAACCCCTTCCGACAGTTTCCTGACCTGCATCGACAGCGTCGGCTGGGTAAGGCCCAGCTCCTCGGCGGCCTTCACCATGCTGCCGAGCCGGGCCGTCGCCTCGAACGCCTCCAACTGGCGGAACGTCCAATGCACCTCACCCTCCCTCCGGCTTCCGATTCTTCAGTGTACGTCTATTGTTTTCCAGAAAACCATCGACATATGCCTATGGAAGCGCAGCGATGCGCCGCCGACGATACAGACCGACGAACGAGGAGACCCGTTCCATGCCCAAGCCGTCGCCTCCGTGGATGCCCGCCCGCGCCGACCTTGCGGCCGCCTTCGCCATCCAGCGCAAGGAAACCCTGATGGAGACGGTGGTCGCGGCCTGCGCCGCCGTCGCCTATGCCGACGGCTGGGTGACGCCGGAAGAGCGCCGCCGCCTCCTGGCGGCCATCCGCGCCTCGGACGTGCTCGCGGTGTTCCCGCCCGAGGACGTGGTGCAGCATTTCGACGAGGTGATCGCCCGCTTCGAGCAGGACGACGCCGCCGCCGAGAGCCTGGTGATGGAGCGGATTGCCGGGCTGAAGGCCCTGCGCAAGGAGGCGCGGCACCTGGTCGCCGCGTGCTACGCCGTGGCCGCCGCGGACCTGCAGATCGACGGCGAGGAGCGCGCTCTGGTGATGCGCGTGTGCGAACTGGTCGGCATCGACCCGGCCGAGCTCGACCTGGTGACGGAGGCCTGAATGCATCGGACGATCGGGAAGGAGGGCGACATGCGGCACTGCCTGTACGAGGCGACGGAATACAACGTGGTGGCCCGGCGCAACCTGCTGCTGGGACTGTCCGTCGGCCGCGCCCTCGGCCTCGACCCGGCCGACCTGGACGGCTTCGCCGCCGAGGTGATCGCCGCCGACCACGAGCAGCCCGGCCACGACGACGTGCTCGCCCACATCGCGGGGTGGATGGAGCGGCGCGGCCGGCCCGCCGCCGGCCGGGACCTGACCGCGCTGCTGGTCGAGGCCCAGCGCACCGCACGCCTCCATTTCGCCGCCACCGACTGACGCG
>NZ_DASYHS010000193.1:0-60009 GCF_035998295.1 Arenibaculum sp.
GGAACTGCTGGCGCTTGCCCGGACGTTCCGCCCGAACGTCGTGACGCTCGACGTCAACATGCCGGTCATGGACGGCCTGACCTGCCTCGGCCGCCTGATGGTCGAGACGCCCTGCCCCGTCGTCATGGTGTCCTCGCAGACGGTGGAGGGGGCCGAGGCGACGATGGAGGCGCTGCGCCTGGGCGCCGTCGACTTCGTCCCGAAGCCCGAGGGCGCCATCTCGCTCGGCATCGACCGGGTCCGGCCGGTCCTGGTGGAGAAGGTGCGGATGGCGGCCCGCGTCCGCCTGCGCTCCACGCTGCGTCTCGCCGACCGGGTGCGCCACCAGATCGGCCAAGCGGCCCGCCCGCACGACCGGCCCGATCCGCCGCGCCCGGCCCGGCCTGCCCAGGGGCTTGCCCAGGAGCCGGCGCAGAAGGGACCGGCGCAGGCGCCCTACGCGCCGGCCCTGCCCGACCCGAGCCGCTCGGGGCTGGTCCTCCTGGGGGCGTCCACCGGGGGCCCCCGCGCGGTCGAGATGATCCTGTCCGCGCTGCCGCACGACTTTCCCTGGCCCGTGCTCGTCGCCCAGCACATGCCGGCGACCTTCACCGGCATCTTCGCGCGGCGGCTCCAGCAGCACTGCGCGCTGTCGGTCGTCGAGGCCGCACGCGCGATGCCGCTGCGCACCGGATACGTCTATATCGGGCGCGGCGACGCCGACCTCGTCGTCGCCCGCCGCCCGTCCGGGCTGTTCGCGCTGCCGGTCCCGGCCTCGCAGGCGTATCGCTGGCATCCCAGCGTCGACCGGCTGGTGACCAGCGCCCTCGACCATGTCGGGGCCCGGCGCCTGCTGGGCGTCCTCGTGACCGGGATGGGCGACGACGGCGCCGCGTCCATGGCCAGGCTCAGGGCCGAAGGCGGGCGCACGATCGCGGAGGACGAGAGCACGGCGATCGTCTGGGGAATGCCGGGCGAATTGGTGAAACGGAACGGCGCGGATCAGGTTCTCGCTTTGCCGGACATCGGTCCGGCCCTTTCCAAGGCCGTGAGGTGACATGCCGCTCGTAAGACGGGAGCCGGGGAAACCGCAACCGGACGCCGGGACCGAGGCCGCCGATCTGCGCTCGGCCGACCCCGAGCGCCGCAGGCGCGCCGTCCGCGGCCTCGGCCGCGCCCTCGACCGGAATCCGGAAGCGGCGGAAACGCTCACCGGCCTCCTGGCGACGGAGCCGGACCCGACGGTGCGCGAGGCGATCCTCAGCTCCCTGGTCGGCCATCACGACCCGCGGACCGCGCAGGCCCTCCTGCCGCTGCTGCGCTCGCAGGACGCCGGGCTGCGCAACGGCGCCTCGGAGGCCCTGCAGGCGATGCCCGACGCCGTCCGCCCCCATCTGCCCGGCCTTCTGGCGGACGACGATCCCGACGTCCGGATCCTGGCCGCGGACCTGGCGCGCGGCCTGCCCGCCCGGGAGGCGTCGGCGCTGCTGTGCGACATGCTCGACCGGGAGACCCATGTGAACGCCTGCGCCGCGGCGATCGACGTGCTGGCCGAAACGGGGACGCCCGATGCGCTGGGAACGCTGCGCGCGGTCGCCGGCCGGTTCCCGGGAGAGCCGTTCCTCGCCTTCGCCGTGTCGGTCGCGATCGCCCGCATCGAAGGAAGCGGGGGCTGACCGCGTGGCGCGAGACATCCCGGGGCAGCCGGCGTCGGACACCGTCGCGGTCACCGACGCCGAGTTCGAACGGCTCTGCGCGTTCCTCTACCGGCGCTCGGGCCTCAGCTACGGAGAGACGAAGCGCTACTTCGTCGAGCGGCGGCTGCGCGACCGCATGGCCGCGACCGGCGCCCGAAGCTTCCAGGCGTATTTCGGCAAGCTCGCCACCGATCCCGGCGAGGTCGAGCGGCTGATCAACGCCTTCACCGTCAACGAGACCTACTTCTACCGCGAGGAGCACCAGTTCCGTTGCCTTACCGGCTCGCTGCTGGACAGGATCGTTGCCCGCAAGCCCGCGGGTTCCCCGATCCGCATCTGGGCGATCCCGTGCGCGACGGGAGAGGAGCCCTACTCGATCGCGATCTGGCTGCTGGAGAACTGGCCGAAGGTGGACGAGTGGGACATCGAGATCATCGGCTCCGACATCGACACCCGCGTCCTGAAGGCCGCCGAGGCGGGCCTGTATTCCACGCGCGCGCTGATGCGCCTTCCGGAGGTCCTGGTCGCGAAGTACTTCCGGCGGACCCCCGCAGGCTTCCTGATCGACGAGGCGCTGCGCGGCTCGGTCAGGTTCACCCGGGCCAACGTCGTGGATGCCGCGGAGATGGGGCGGTATCGGGGCTTCGACGTTGTATTCTGCCGCAACCTCCTGATTTACTTCGACGAGGTCTCGCGAAGGCAGGCGGCGGAGAACATTTATGACAGTCTGGAACCCGGCGGCTACGTCTGCCTCGGCCATACCGAATCGATGAGCCGCATATCCTCGCTGTTCCGCGTCCGCCGCTTTCCCGAAGCGATCGTCTACCAGAAGCCCGCCGCCCCCGATGATGACTGACCCTGCCCTTCCCTTCGTCCGCCGGCCCGACGCCGCGCGCAGGGTCCTGATCGTCGACGACGCGACGCTGGTGCGGCTCTTCTACCGCGAGGCGCTGCAGGCCGCGGGCTTCGAGGTCGAGGAGGCCATCAACGGCATCGAGGCGATGGAGAAGGTCCTGTCGCAGCGCTTCGATCTTCTGGTGGTCGACGTGAACATGCCGAAGATGGACGGCCTGGCGCTTCTTCGGGCGTTGCGGGCGCAGGCGGAAGTCGCCTCGGTCCCCGTGCTGGTGACGAGCAGCGAGGCCGCCGAGCACGACGTCGCGGCCGCGCGGGCGGCCGGCGCCAACTATTATCTCGTCAAGCCGATCTCGCAGGAGGACCTCGTCCTCTACTCGGCCGTCCTCACCGGAGCGCCGGCTTGAACCCGCTGCTGCAGCAGTTCCTGCTCGAAGGCCGCGACCTGATCCAGGAGGCGACGGACAACCTGCTCGCCCTGGAGCGCGACCCGGCCGCCGCCGAGCGCGTCGCCGTCGTCTTCCGGGCCTTCCACACTCTGAAGGGGTCTTCCGGGCTGTTCGACGTGCAGCCGATGACGCGCGTCCTCCATGCCGCCGAGGATGCCTTGGCCGCCGTGCGCGCGGGACGGCTGGAGATCGCCCCGGCCCTGATCGACGCGCTCCTGGAGTATCTCGACCATACCGCGCGGTGGCTGGGCGACCTGGAGGCGGCCGGGGCCCTGCCGCCGGACGCCAATGCCAGGGCCGCCGACCTGATCGGCCGCCTGGACCACCGTACCGGGCGCGCGGAGGAGGACGCCGGCGGGACCGGCAAGGCAGGTGGTGCTGGCGACGCCGGCGAGGACGACCTCGCGGCGTTCCCGGAAGCCGATCGCATGGCGGTGCTGGCAGCCGTGATCGAGGCGGGGCCGCGGGCCCCGCTCCTGGCCGTGGCCTACCGGCCGGACCCGCGCTGCTTCTTCAACGGCGACGATCCCCTGCGGCTAGTGCGGGCGCTGGACGGCTTGGCGGCCCTGCGGATCGGGGAACCCGCCCCCTGGCCGCCGGCGGGGGACATGGACCCCTTCATCTGCGCGCTCACGTTCCGGATGCTGGCCGTCGCCGACGAGGCGAGCGCCAGGGACGTGTTCCGCTTCGTGTCGGACCAGGTGCGCATACAGGCACTCGACCCGGCGTCCCTGGTCCGGCCGCAGGGCACGCCCCATGACGCGCCGCAGCTCCGCACGCTCGCCGCGGCCCTCGACGGCGCCTGGGACGCGGGCAGCCGGGCGGACCTGCGGCGACGCGTCGGCGACCTGCTCCCCGATCTGCCGCCGGGCTCGGCGCCGGCCTCCGCCCTGCGCTGGCTGGCATGGCTGCTCGACCGGCCGGACGCGCCCCGGGCTTGGGCGGACCGGCCGGTCGCGGCACTGCGCGAGATGCCCGGACCCGACCTCGCCGGCCGCATGCGCCGGGACGTCGTTCGCGCCGTCGTCGCCGAGCAGCAGCGCCTGCTGGAACTCGGCGGCCCGGAGGCGGAGCGTGCCGGCCGCTCGGGCTCGGCGGCCACGGTCGTGATCAACGCCCTGCTCTACGAAGGCAACGAAGACGAGGCCCGGCAGGTCGCCGAGGCGCATGCCGAAGCCGCGGCGGCCGGGACGGACACGCCACTCAGGGACGCGATCGGGCCCCTGGCCCGCCGCCGCGCGGCACCCCCGGCGCAACCCCCGGCGGCGCGATCCCCGGCGGGGCCGGACGCGCCGGAGACGCAACGCGCGCGCGGCCGGGCGGCATCGGGCCGGGTCCTGCGCGTCGACGAGGCCAGAATCGACCAGCTCCTGAACCTCGTGAGCGAGATGATCGCGGCGAACGGCAGGGTCGCCTGGCTCGCCGGCGAAGCCGGGCCCGTCGCCGGCGAAGCCTTCGCGCACCGCCTGCGCGACGTCAACAACGTGCTGGACCGCCTGATCCGCGAGATGCACGGGACCGTGATACAGCTGCGCATGCTCCCGGTCGGGCAGGTGTTCCAGCGCTTCCCCCGCCTGGTGCGCGACCTGTCCCGCCGCCTCGGCAAGGAGGTGCGGCTCGTCCTCGAAGGCGAGGAGACCGAGGCCGACAAGGGCGTGGTCGAGAACCTGTTCGAGCCGCTGCTCCATCTCGTCCGCAACAGCCTCGACCACGGCATCGAGACGCCCGAGGAGAGGCGCGCCGCCGGCAAGCCCGCGGAGGCGACCCTGGCGTTGCGGGCCTTGCGGGACGGCGACCGGATCGTCGTCACCGTCGGCGACGACGGCCGCGGCATCGATGCGGACGCCGTCAGGCGCCGGGCCGTCGCCGGCGGCCTGATCGACCCCGCGGACGCCGAGTCGCTGGGCGAGGAGGAGGCAGCCCGCCTCATCTTCTCGCCCGGCTTCTCGACCAGGGAGACGGCTTCCGAGCTGTCCGGGCGCGGCATCGGGATGTACGCCGTGCGCACGATGATCGAGAAGGCGGGCGGGCATGTCGGCGTGCGCAGCGCCCGTGGGACGGGAACGACCGTCCGCCTGGAGCTGCCGCTCAACATCGCGATGACCCGCATCCTGACGGTGACGGCCGGGCAGCGCCGGTTCGGCATCCCGATCGAGATCGTCCGCGAGACCGTCCGCCTGCCGCGCGGCCTGATACGGCCGGTCAAGCGGCATCGCGCCTTCGTCCTGCGCGACCGCGTCGTCGCGCTGCATCGCCTGGACCGCCTGCTCGGCCTTCCCCCCGGCCCCGACGACGCCGAGGCGCGCATCATGGTGGTGGAGGTCGACGGGCGGAGCGACGGCATCGAGGTGGACGCCTTCGGGGAACGGCTCGACGTCGTGCTCAAGCCCCTGGACGGGCTGCTCGCGAACACCCCGGGCTATCTCGGCACGACCGTCCTCGGCAACGGCGACGTGCTGCTCGTGCTCGACCTCAAGGAGATCCTGCGATGACCGTGCGGCTCGACGACGGCCTCGTCCGCCTGGAAGGATCGTGCACCGTCGAGGAGGCCGAGGCGCTGCTCGAGACCATCCTCGCGAACCCCGAGCTGCCGGTCGACTGGTCGCGGTGCACCTCCCTGCACACCGCCGTCCTCCAGGTGCTGATGGCCACCCGGCCGGTGCTCCAGGGACTGCCGGAGGACCCGTTCCTGCGGCGCTGGGTCGAGCCGGTCCTCACGGACGGGAGGGAAGCATGACGCCCGCGGCCATCCTCGTCGTCGACGACAGCCCGACCGTCGTGCTGAGCGTGTCGACGATGCTGCACGAAGCCGGGTTCGGGGTCGAGACGGCGATGAACGGGCAGGAGGCGCTCGACCGCCTGCAGGCGGGCTTGAGGCCGTCCTTGATCCTGACCGACGTCAACATGCCGGTGATGGACGGGCTCGCCCTGATCCGGGAGGCGCGCAGATACGGGCCGACGCGCTTCACGCCGATCCTCGTCCTGACCAGCGAGACCGACCGCGAGGCGGAGGCGCGCGCCGCCGGAGCCTCGGGCTGGCTCGCCAAGCCGCTGGACCGCGACGCCCTGCTCACGGCCCTGGGCCGCCTGCTGCCCACATGACGATGCCCCGGCACGAAGGAGTTTCTTCCATGGGCGCCCGTTTCGGCGCTAAAACCCGAATGGTGTCACCGAAGCGGCTTTCCGTGCGGCCCGAACGAAAGACGCTCCCCACCTGTTGATTGTAGATCGAGGAAAGGCAGTGATGGAACGCACGGTACTCGTCGTGGACGACAGCAAACTCGCACGGATGGTCGTGAACGGCATCGTCCGCAGGACCCGGCCGGACTGGAACACCGTCGAGGCGGCCAGCGCGGGGCAGGCGCTACAGATCCTGGGCAACGGCTCCGTCGACATCGTGCTGATCGACTTCAACATGCCCGAGATGGACGGGCTGGCGTTGACGGCGCGCATCCGCGAGAGCCACCCAGACGTGCCCATCGCGATCGTCTCCGCCAACGCCCAGGACCCCATCATCGCGAAGGCCCGGTCGCTCGACGCGGCCTTCCTCGAAAAGCCGCTGAACGACGAGGCTCTCGCCTCCTTCCTCTCCGGCGCGGCGCTGCGCCTTCGCCGCGGCAGCTCGTGATGGCGTCGCCGCGCCCCGCCCCGGAGTTCGTCCTGACCGAGATCGAGCGCGACGCGTTGACGGAGCTCGTCAACATGGGCATGGGCCGTGCGGCGCGGAACCTGAGCCGCATGATCCGGGAGCAGGTGGAACTCTCCATCCCGCGGACGGAGATCTTGAGCCGGGTCGGGGCCGCCGACCATCTGTCGCGAGACGGCCAGCTCGCCCTGGTGGCGGTCGGCCAGGACTTCGAGGGCAGCTTCTCCGGCCGGGCCCTGCTGCTCTTCCCCGAGAACAACAGCTTGGCCCTGGCCCGCGCCGTGCTCGACGACGGCTTGAGCCTGGAGGAGATCGTCGACCTCGAGCAGGAGGCCCTGGCGGAGATCGGCAACGTCGTGCTCAACGGCTGCCTCGTCATCCTGGCCAATACGCTCGAGCGCAGCCTGAACATGTCGCTGCCCCGGGTGTTGCGCGGAGACGGACGGTTCCTGTTCCTCGGCACGGACGGCGACCCGGACGAGCTGGTACTGTTCCTGAGGATCGAATTCGCGGTGAGCTCCCGGTGCATCGAGGGGTACATAGCACTGCTGATGGACCTGCCCTCGCTGTCGGAAGTCCGCCAGCTGGTCCGCGACGTCATCCATGATCTGGAAAATGGACCGGGAGCCGAATGAAGCCGCTGCCGGATACGGGCTCGATCGCCGATGACGTGCTGGACGCCGTCGATGTCGGCCTGATCCTCCTCGACGCCGGGCACGTGATCCGCACCTGGAACACCTGGATGGAGCGCACCTCGGGCCTCGGCCGGGACGCGACGCTCGGGCGGAAGATCTGGAGCCTCCTCCCGGCCCTGAGCGACACCCGCCTGCACGACGCGGTTCGCGAAGCCCTGGAGCTCGGCACGTCCAGCCTCCTGTCCCACACCCTGAACCCGAAGCTTCTCCCGCTGCGTCTTCCCGACGGCCGCGCCCTGCTGCACAGCGCCGTCGTCCGGCCCCTGGATGCCGGCGCCGGGCGCAACTGCCTGGTCCAGGTCACCGACGTCACGACGCTGGTCGAGCGGGAGCGGCTGCTGCGCGAGCGGCGCGACGCCCGGTTCCGGGCCATCGTGGACACCGCCCAGGAAGCCATCGTCACCACGGATGTCACCGGGCGCGTCCAGTGGGCGAACCGCGCCGCCGAGCTGCGCTTCGGCTACGACCTTCCGGAACTGGTCGACCGGGACGTCGGCCTATTGCTGACGCCCGAGGACGCCGACCGCTGGCCGCGCGGGGAGGCCGCCCGTTCCTGGGAAAGCCCGGGCGCGCCCCTGGACCTTGCCGGCCGGCAGCGCGACGGCACGCGGATCGCGCTCACCTTGTCGCTCGGCCGCTGGGTCAGCGAGGGCCGCGTGTTCCTGACCGGCATCCTGCACGACGTCACGGACCGCCAGCGCGCGCGCGAAGCGCTGGAGCGCGCGCTCGACGACAAGACGGTCCTGCTGCGCGAGGTCAACCACCGGGTCAAGAACAGCCTCCAGCTCGTCTCCGGGCTCCTCAACCTCCAGGTCGCGGCGGCCGGCGACGAGACGATCCGGCACCACCTGCGCGACGCGGCCCACCGGATCAGCGCCGTGGCGCAGGTCCATCAGCGGCTGTATCGGGCGGACCAGTTCCACTCCCTCGACTTCGGGTCGTTGCTGACCGAGCTGTGCGACGACCTCGCAAAGGGGGCCGGGGGGCCGAGGGCGATCGTGCTGGAGGTCGATGCCGGCGCCCTGGAGTTGCCGGTCGATCACGCCGTGCCGCTCGGCCTGATCGCCAACGAGCTCGTCACCAACGCGATCAAGCACGGCAAGACCGCCGCGCAGGTGCGCGTGTCGCTCACCAGGCAGGCGGGCGGCCTGCTGCTGACCGTGGCGGACCAGGGGCCCGGCCTGCCGGCGGGGTTCGATCCCGGGCGCAGCTCCGGGCTCGGGATGCGCATCGTCTCCGCCCTGACCCGGCAGCTGTGCGGAAGCATAGAGATCCCGGCCGTGAGCGCCGGCGCCAGGTTCGACGTCTTCATACCGCTACCGGCACCCGAGGGTCCGCCATGAGGATCCTCCTGGTCGAGGACGAGTTCCTGATCGCGATGGAGCAGCGGCTCTATCTCGAAGACGCCGGCCACGTCGTCGCCGGTCCGGCGACCGACACGCGCGAAGCCCTCGCCATGGCGGCGGCCGGCTCCTACGACCTCGCCCTCGTCGACGTCCACCTCGCCAGGGGATCGAGCGGCATCGACGTCGCCGCGGGCTTCGCGCCCCTCGGCATACGCTGCCTGTTCGTGACGTCGCACCCCCAGGACGTGCTCGGCGCGGGCCTGGGCCTCGGCGTCCTGATGAAGCCGTTCACCGCGGAAGACCTGCTGTCGGCCGTGGCCGCGGTCGCGGCGCTGCTCGAGGGGCGGCCCGCGCCGGCGGACCTGCCGCGCACGCTGACGCTCTTCGCGCGCTAGATCGGATCGCGGGCGGGCGTGAACGCCCGTCCGCGTGAATCCGATCTAGAATCAACAGATCAGGAGCGGATTGAGGTTCAGGATGAACCTCAATCCGCTCTAGCTATCCCGCGAGGCCGTCGGGCTGGAGATGCAGCACGAACTCCGCGCCGCGGGCGGTGCGCGGGATCTCCAGCCTGGCGGAGAGCTGTTCGCACAGCCGGGCCAGGATCGTCAGCCCCAGACCGCCGTCGCGGGCCGGATCGAAGTCCGGCGGCAGGCCGGCCCCATCGTCGGCCACGCTGATCAGGAGCCCGCCGGTTTCCGGCCGATGGCAGCGGACCACGACTTCGACCGGCGTCCCGTCGGGACGCGCGTGCCGCAGGGCGTTCGTCACCAGCTCCGAGACGATGATCGCCAGCGGCAGCGCCTGGTCGATCGGAAGCGCCACCTCGGCCGAGACGTCCGTCAGGACGCAATACCGTCCCGCCTCGCTCGCGACGGCGGCCTCCAGGTCGCCGCACAGCTCGCGCAGCAGCAGGCCGATCTCGACCTGCTCGAGGTCGTCGCTCCGGTGCAGCCGGTCGTGGAGCCGGGCGATCGCCATCACCCGGTGCTGCGCGCTGAGCACCTGCTCGCGGGCCACCTCGTCGGTGACCTTGTGGCTCTGGACCGACAGGAGGCTCACCGCCAGGGCGAGGCTGTTCTTGACCCGGTGATGCGCCTCGCGGGTCAGCATGTCCTTCTGGACCAGGAGCTGCTCCCGCTCGACCTCGACCTTCTTGCGTACGGATATGTCCTCGATCGTAGCGACGATATAGGCCGGCCGGCCATCGGAACCGGGAACGAGCGATCCCGTCGCGTTGACCCAGATCGCGCCGCCGTCCCGGTCGAGGAAGCGCTTCTCCGTGCAGCAGGTTCCGATCTCGCCCGCGAGCATGCCCTGCAGCAGCGCGCGGTCGTTCTCCAGATCGTCGGGATGGGTGATGTCCTGGAACCGCAGTCGCAGCAGCTCGTCGCGGTCGCGCCCCAGGATCGCGCGCAGGCGGTCGTTGACCTGGAGGAAACGCCCCGTCAGGTCGCACTCGGTGATGCCGATCGCGGCATGCTCGAAGGCCGCGCGGTAGCGCATCCGGCTCTCCAGGAGCGCCCCCTGCATGCGCCGCCGCTCGGTCACGTCCTTGATCTGGACGAGGCAGTGCGTGGCCGACCGGACGCTGAGCGGCAGGACGGTCACGTCGTGCAGCATCGCCCGGCCGTCCCGGCAGCGCAGCGGGAACAGCAGCGGATGCAGCGTGTGGGACAGGATGCTGGGCGCGCCCGAGACCAGCGCGTCCTCGACGGCGGTGTGGAGATGCGAGGCGCCGAGCGCCGGGAACGCCTCCCACAGCGGACGGCCGAGCACCTCGTCGGGTGCCAGGCCGGAGGCGCTCCGCATCCAGGCGTTCCAATGCCGGACGCGGTGCTCCGCGTCGAGGACGACCACGCCGCCGTCGATCTCGTTCAGGAGGTCGAAGGAGGCCGAACGGGTGTCAAAGGCTCTCATGGGCTTTCATGGGGGCTCTCAATCGTCCTTGCCGCCGAGGCCGGCTATGAATTGCTGGATCAGGGATTTTAACGCCGACAGGGAGGGCAGGTCCATCAGCAGGGCAATGTAGCCGTGCAGGTTGCGGGTCCGGATCTCGAAATCGATCGTGAGGAACAGCACGAGGTCGTCGGGCCGGTCCTCGCGGTCCCTCGCCAGGATGCGGCGGCCGCTGCCGCGCATCAACTGGGGCAGGGAGATCCGGAAGCTGCTCTTGAGCGTGTTGGCGACGGTGACCAGGCAGCCGTTGAGGATGACGTTGCCGATTTCGGTCAGCGCCTCCTGCTCGAGGTCGGCCACCTCCTCCATGCTGACCGTCGAACCCACGACGGCATGCACGAGCTCGAAGCTGTTCGCCTCGGGGAAGATCAGCAGGGCGTGACCGGAGAACTGGCCAGCGAACTCCTGCCCGACCGCGACGAGGTCCACGGGCTCGCGCCTCGACAGCAGCTCCGCCGCGACCGAAAGCGCCAGCACCTCCGTCCGGGGAACCGAGAGGAACACCTGCTCCCTGACCAGCCGGCTGAGGTTCGTGGCCGCCCGTCCCACCCCGATATTGGCCAGCTCCGTCAGGGCGTCGTGCTCGAGATCGCTCAATCCGAAGCCGGCCGGTGCCGCCTTTTCCGGTTTGGTCATGAAACGTCCACGCTGCCGGGCACCCTTCATCCCGATCGTCGGGCGGGCACGGACCGCCGCAACCATCTACATACATGAGGTACCACGCCACCGTGCAGGAAGCCAAGGCACGATTGGTTTTCCAGGCTCCCCTCACGGGCCGGCGGCCCCGTCGCCGACGAGGCGGTAGGCCGCTTCGGCGAGCCGGCCATGCGCCTGCGTCGTCGGGTGCACGGGGTCCCAGAACACGTGCCCCTCGCAGTCCTCCAGCTCGCCGCAGGGCGTGGCGAAGTCGACGAAGCCGTACGCGCCCGGCTCGTCGCGCGCCCGTTCCGCCATCGCCCGCACGTCGAGACGGTAGAGCCGCAGGCCCGGGACCGGAGCGAGTTCGGCGGCCATGCGGTCGATGCCGGCATTGAACCGTTCCGTCAGCCGGCCCGCCCGTTCGACCGCCTGCTCGCCATAGGCGCGGACCGCCGGCGTCAGCCCGACGTCGGGAAGGTTGGGCACGAGGATATCCCTGGCGCCGCGCTCCACGAGATCGCGCAGGATGCCCCTCAGGGAGGCCAGCGCCGCATCGACCGCCGCCTCGCCTTCCGGAGAGCCGACCGCCCCCAGCAGGTCGTTGCCGCCGCCGTAGACGACGTGGAGCGCCCTGCCGCGGGCGCGCGGCAGGGCGAGGAACAGGTCGGCCTGCGCCCTCAGGCTGAAGGGACCCGATCGCGGGTCGAGTCGCGCGCCGCCGACCGCGAAGTTGGTGCCGCCCATCCTCGCGGGCATCAGCGGCAGGCCGAGCCGCTCGGCCAGCTGCTCGACCCACACCGGCCCGTTCGAGAACCGGCCGGCATTCCCGTTGTCGGACAGGCTGTCGCCGAACACGACCAGCCGGTCGAACCCCGCCGCCGGCGCCGCGGCCGCGGTTCCGCTCGCGGCAAGGCCCACGCCCAGCAGCGCCGCCCCGAGAACGCCCGAAATCATCGACCAAGCCATCGGTCACCCCGCTTCGCCCGACCCTGAGGAAGGGGTTCAACCATGCCCGGCCCAAATCGTCCCTGCGACGTTTTGGGCGGCGGCGGCGGCGCGGACGCATCCTCCGACATGCGGCACGGAGAAGAGAAAAATGCCCATCCGAAGATAGATCCGAAACCCGCGAACAAACAATAATTGTGCGAGTTCGGAAATACCAGACTCGACTAAAGGTAATCTGAACAAAAGACTGCCTCATCTCCGGCGCATCAGACCTCCTTCAGTTTTTGTTAAAATTTTACGTGCCTAAATTTTCAAGGCCACCGGCAGCTATCACCATCGAACGGCGATCCGACGATAGGTTTTCTCCAATCTTCAGATCCGCCGCGAGCAGTAGTAGGAGGAAATCTCCCATGAGTAGTTTGCTCTCCCGCTTTGGATTGTCCGTGCAGATCGGGCTGATCGGGGCAGTCGGCACCGTGGTGCTTCTTCTGCTCGGCGCCTTCAACCAGTACGAATCGTCGAAACGCGCCGCCTTCCTGGAGCAAGCGCAGGCCATGGGCGCGCTGAACGATCGGCTGGACCAGCTCCGCATAGCCCTGCTGGACGCGCGCAGGTCCGAGAAGGACTTCCTGCTCCGGCAGGACGAAAAATACGTGGCCCGCAACGCCGAAACGGTGGCCTCGGCCGATGCGATGATCGCCGCGGCGCTCGCCCGGCCCGAGGCTGCCGCCATCGCCGGGCGCCTGGAGGCGGTGAAGGGCGACCTCGGTGCCTATGGCAGGGCGTTCGCGACGGTCGCGGCCACCCAGACCCGCATCGGGCTCGACGAGACCAAGGGCCTGCTCGGCTCGCTGCGGCAGTCCGTGCACGAGGCCGAGGACATCCTGAAGGACAGGGACCAGCCCGCGCTAACGATCACGATGCTGATGATGCGCCGGCACGAGAAGGACTTCCTGGCCCGGCGCGACGCGAAATACGTCGAGACGTTCGAGAAGCGCAGCGAGGAGTTCTCGGCCCTCCTCGCCGCGTCCTCCCTGCCCGACGCGGCGGCGGTCTCCGAGAGGATGGCGGCCTACCGGCGCGACTTCCTGGCCCTCGCCGAGGCGACGCTCGCCCTGATCGGGCAGACCGGCACGCTCTCGCAGGCCTATGCGCGCATGGAACCCGTGCTCGTCGAGGTGTCCGACCACCAGAACGCGGCCTATGCCGCGGCCCTCGCCGCCAGCGAGGAGGTGAACCGCGAAGCCGACCGGATGACCTGGATCGCGCTGGCGGCGGCCGTCGCCGCGATGACGGTGTTCGGCATCCTCATCGCCCGCGGCGTGACGCGGCCGATCCTGGCGCTGGCCGGCATCATGCGGAAGCTGGCGGACGGCCTGCTGGACCTCGACGTTCCCGGACGCGAACGCCGGGACGAGATCGGCACGATGGCCCGGGCGGTCGAGGTGTTCCGGGGTAACGCCGTCGAGATGCGGCGGCTCGAGGCCGAGCAGGCGGCCGCCGAGGCGCGGACGGCCGCGGAGCGCCGCGCGGCGATGCTGGCCGTGGCCGACGGCTTCGAGGCCCAGGTGCGGGGCATCGTCCAGGCCGTGGCCTCGGCGGCCATGCAGGTCGAGGCGGCGGCGCAGACGGTGGCCGCGTCGGCCGACCAGACCCGGCGGCAGTCGACGGCCGTGTCCGGGGCGTCGGAGGAGGCGACGACCAACGTCGACATGGTCGCCGGCGCGACCGAGGAGTTGAGCGCCTCGATCCAGGAGATCAGCCGCCAGGTCGCAGCCTCCAGCGACGCCACCGGGGCCGCCGTGCGCGAGGCGGACGGGGCGAACCGGATGGTCGAGGGGCTGTCGGTCTCGGTCGAGACGATCGGCGAGGTGGTGAAGCTGATCTCCGACATCGCCAGCCAGACCAACCTGCTGGCGCTGAACGCGACGATTGAGGCCGCGCGTGCCGGCGAGATGGGGAAGGGCTTCGCCGTCGTGGCCGCCGAGGTCAAGGGCTTGGCCAACCAGACCGCCCGGGCGACCGAGGACATCCATGCCAAGGTGTCGGAGATCCGGGGCTCGGCCGGCTCCACGGTAGAGGCCATCCGGGGGATCGCCTCTACCATCGCCCATATCGACGGCATCTCGACCGCCGTCGCGGCGGCGATCGAGCAGCAGGGTGCGGCAACCCGCGAGATCGCGACCAACGTCCAGCAGGCCGCGGCGGGGACGCGGGAGGTCTCGCGCAACATCTCGGGCGTGATGGCGGCGGCCGGGGAGGCCGGCTCCGCCTCCGGCCAGCTCCTCGGGGCGGCGCAGGGCCTGGCGCGCGACGCGGAGCGCATGCGCGTCGAGGTCGACGGCTTCCTGGAGCGGATCAGGGCGGCATGAGCCCCGGAAGGGGGGCGGCCGCCCCTCGCGTCTTCATTTCCCTCCCGGTTCGGGCGATGCTTCGGGATGCGCCACGAACCGGGGGATGACGACGTGACGACCATGAGGAGCATCGGTTTCATCGGCCTCGGCTCCATGGGCCTGCCCATGGCCAGGAACCTGCTGGCGCGCGGCTTCGCGGTCCGGGGCTTCGATCTGCGCGCCGAATCGGCGGCGGCACTCGCCCGCGACGGAGGCGCCGCCGCCGCGAGCGCCGCCGACGCCGCCGCCGGGGCCGACCTGCTGGTGCTGATGGTCGTGAACGCGGCCCAGGCCGAGACGGTGCTGTTCGCGGACGGCGCCCTCGACGCGCTGCCCGCGGGCGCGGTCGTGGCGCTGATGGCGACCTGCCCGCCCGGCGCGGTCGAGGCCCTGGCGGGGCGCGTCGCCGCGGCCGGCCGGCGCTTCCTGGACGCTCCGGTCTCGGGCGGGGTCGTCGGCGCCTCGGGCGGCACCCTGACCATCATGGCGGCGGCGCCGCGCGAGACCTTCGAGGCGGCGGAGCCGGTGCTCCGCGCCTTCGGCGACAAGGTCTTCCATGTCGGCGAGCGCCCCGGCCAGGGCGCGACGGTCAAGACCGTGAACCAGCTCCTGTGCGGCGTCCACATCGCCGCCGCCGCCGAGGCCCTCGCGCTGGCGGCGAAGGTCGGGGTCGACCTGGGCATCCTGCTGGAGGTCCTGGGCGGGTCCGCGGCGTCGAGCTGGATGCTGAGGAACCGCGGCCCGCGCATGCTCCAGGACGAGCCGGAGGTCGCGAGCGCCGTCGACATCTTCGTGAAGGACCTCGGGATCGTGCTGGAGGCCGGCCACGACGCCAGGGCGGCGCTGCCGCTGGCCTCCATCGCCCACCAGATGTTCCTGGCGGCCTCCGCCCGCGGCGACGGCGGTGCCGACGACAGCCAGGTCGTCCGCACCTACCTCGCCCTGAACGGCCTCCCGCGCCCGCCGGAGTGACCTCCACTCACGCCGCGGCGGCGCCGCAGCACTTCTTGTACTTGCGGCCGCTGCCGCAGGGGCACGGATCGTTGCGGCCGACCTTGGCCGCGCGGCGCGGCGGCGGCCCCATCGTGCCGTCGGCGTACCACCAGCGCCCGTCGCTGCGCTGGAAACGGCTCGTCTCGTGGTGGACCAGGTCCTTGCCCTCGGTGCGGAAATGGGCGACGAACTCGACCATGCCCTGGTCGTCGTCCGGGCCGCCGCCTTCCGTCGAGCGGATCTCGAGCCCGGTCCACTCGCTGCCGGCCGCCCATTTCGCGACGCTCTCGCGGTCGAAGTCGTCCCGCGTCCCTGGCAGCAGCGTGCGCTCGAGGTGGTCGAGGTTGCCGACCGCGAAGGCGGTGTAGCGCGAACGCATCAGGGCTTCCGGCGTCGGCGGCACCGCATCGCCGGACAGGTAGGGGCCGCAGCAGGCCTCCAGCGGGCGGCCGGAGCCGCAGGGGCATGTGGTCATGGCGTCGGTCTCTGAGTTCCAGGAGGCCCTTCCATACCGCGGCCGGACGCCGCGGCCAACCCCGGCGTCGCCGGCGGACGGTCCCCATGGACCGCGCGCGCGCGACCGCGTACCGTTGGAAGCCGTCGAAACCCGGGGGAGGACCGCATGGTTGCCGTCAACGAAAGCGTGCTGCTGGACGTGGAGGACGGGGTCGCGACCGTGACGCTGAACCGCCCGGACGCCCTCAACGCGCTCGACCTTCCGATGGCCGAGGGCCTCGCCGGCGCGATGGCGCGCTGCGAGGAGGACGCGGCCATCCGCGCCGTCGTGCTGCGCGGGGCCGGCGGCGCGTTCATGGCCGGAGGCGACCTGAAGACCTTCGCCGCCCTGTTCGGCGAGCCGCGCGGCTCGCAGCGCGCCTTCTTCGAGCGGCTGATCCAGCAGGTCCACCAGGGCATCCTGATCATGCGCCGGATGCCGAAGCCGATCGTCGCCGCCGTCCACGGCCCGGCGGCCGGGTTCGGCGTCAGCCTGGTCCTGGCCTGCGACCTCGCGGTCGCCGCCGAGGACGCCGTGTTCACCCTCGCCTACAGCCTGATCGGCGCCAGTCCGGACGGCGGCTCCACCTTCCATCTTCCGCGCGCCGTCGGCACCAAGCGCGCGATGGAGATCGCCCTGCTCGGCGACCGGTTCTCCGCCGCCGAGGCCGTCAGGGCGGGCCTCGTCAACCGGGCGGTACCGGCGGCGGCGCTGGCGTCCGAGACGCAGGCGCTGGCGCGCCGCCTCGCCGCCGGGCCGACCCTCGCCTACGGGCGGACCAAGGCGCTGATCAACGCCTCCTTCGAGCGCCCGATCGAGCAGCAGCTCCAGGCCGAGGTCGAAAGCTTCGCCGCCTGCGCGCTGACCCGCGACTTCGCCGAGGGGGTGGCCGCCTTCCTGGGCAAGCGCAAGCCCGAGTTCCGTGGCGAGTAGGGGGCGAGTAGGGGGCGAGTAGGCAGCGAATAGGCAGCCAGCAGGAGGAGCGAAGCGCATGTCCGGACTGTCCGGCAAGACCCTGTTCATCACCGGCGGCTCGCGCGGGATCGGGCTCGCGATCGCGTTGCGGGCCGCGCGCGACGGCGCCAACGTCGCGATCGCCGCCAAGACCGCGGAACCCCATCCCAAGCTGCCGGGGACGATTCACAGCGCCGCCGCGCAGATCGAGGCGGCGGGCGGCCGCGCCCTTGCGCTGATGGCCGACATCCGCGACGAGGCCCAGGTCGAGGCCGCGGTCGCGCGCACCGTCGAGACGTTCGGCGGCATCGACGTGCTGGTCAACAACGCGAGCGCGATCAGCCTGACCGGCACCCTCGACACGCCGATGAAGCGCTTCGACCTGATGATGTCGGTCAACACCCGCGGGACCTTCGCCTGCACCCGGGCCTGCATCCCGCATCTGCGCCGGGCCGATAACCCGCATGTCCTGATGCTGTCGCCGCCGCTCAACCTCGACCCGAAATGGTTCGCGGGCCACACCGCCTACACGATCGCCAAGTACGGCATGAGCCTGTGCGTGCTCGGCATGAGCGCCGAGTTCGCGGGAGACGGCATCGCGGTCAACGCGCTGTGGCCGCGCACGCTGATCGCGACGGCCGCCCTCGCGATGATCCCGGGCGTGCGGCCGGAGCTCGGGCGCAAGCCCGAGATCGTCGCCGACGCGGCGCATGCCGTGCTGGTTCGCGACAGCCGGAGTTGCACCGGCAACTTCTTCATCGACGACGAGGTGCTCGCGAGCGAGGGGGTGGGCGACCTGGAGCGCTACGCCGTGGCGCCCGGGGCGAAGCTCCTGCCGGACCTGTTCCTGGACTGAAGGGGGGCGGCGGCCGCCCACGGCACGGCGAGGACGGCCAGCAGGACGGCCCAGGTCACCGCCTCGCGGTTGACCCACCCCTCGGCCACGACGATCGCGACCGCCCCGGCCGCGAGCAGGATGGCGGCCGCCGTCGCCGTCCGCGACGATGCCGGGAACACCGCGAACGGATGCGGCATGCCCCGGCCCATCCTGGCGAGGCCGAGCAGGAGCAGCCCGATCGCCGGCCCGGCGATGTCGGGGACGAGGAAGTCGCGGTACCGCCCGTCGGCGACCAGCAGCCCGGTCTGCGCCAAGGCCGACAGCGTCAGCAGCGCCACGGCCGCCCCGCCGAACCGGCCGAGCCGGCCGGCACCACCGAACCGGTCGAATTGGCCGGCGCCGCCGGCGAGCGCGTCCGCGAAGCTGCGCAGGATCGCCGCCGCCACGATGGCGTGGACGACGACGAGCGCCCAGGCCCGAAGCGTCTCGAACGGGTAGTAGGTCTCGCCCGCGGCGACGTGCACGGCCCAGACCAGCCCGCCGGCCAGCCCCTGGGCGAGGACCGCGGCCGCCAGGAACCCCGCCGCGCCGAGCGGGCGGCGCCTCGCCGCCAGCGCCGCGCCCGCCACGCCTAGCGCGATCGCCGCGGCGGCGTGCCAGCGCCAGAGCGGGTCGGCCACGACCGGCCCCGACAGCGAGAACTTGCGTTCCCGCTCGGCGGAGAACAGGCCCCAGTTGGCGCCGACCGTCCCCTCGTTGAGGGACTTCCAGGGCTGGTCGAACGCCTCGATCAGGTTGTAGTCGAACCCCTCGCGCTCGGCGAGCCGGACCACCAGGTTGATGAAGCGCGCCTTCTCGACCAGCCCGGTCTCGGCCGGGCCGCGCGTCCGCCCTGCCGTCGGCCAGCCGATCTCCCCGATCAGGATCGGCTTGCCCGGGAAGCGCTCGCGGATCGCGGCATGGGCCTCCAGGATGCGGTGCTCGGCCCCGTCGACCGCGACCGGGTCGTCCTCCCAGTACGGCAGGATGTGGATCACGATGAAGTCGACATGCTCCGCCACCTCCGGATGGCGCAGCCAGAACTCCCAGACGTCCGCGTAGCCGACCGGCTGGTCGATCTCGGCGCGCACGCGCCCGATCAGGTCGATGAGCTGCGCGGGCGTGCGGGTCCCGCGCAGCAGCACCTCGTTGCCGACGATCACGCGCCGGATCACGTCCGGATAGTCCTTCGCCGCCCGGATCAGCGCCGCGACCTCGGCCTCGTTGATCTCGGGATCCGAATCGATCCAGGCGCCCTGCAGCACCTCGATGCCGAGCTCGCGCGCGATCGGCGGCACCGCCTCCAGCCCTTCGCGCGAGGTATAGGTGCGCACGCCCCGCACCTCGGAGGACAGGAGGCGGAGGTCGTCGGCGATCTCGGCCCGGGTCGCGAAGACGCCGGTCAGCGGGCTTTGCCCCTCGCGGAACGGCGCGAAGGAAACGCTGGGCAGCTTGCCGCCGGGCAGCGGCTCGAGGTCGACTGGACGGTTGGGCCAGGCCCAGGCCGCGTAGGCGGCCAGCGACACCAGCAGCAGGATGATCGAACGGAGGATGAGGCGCATGGGCGGTGCTTGTACACCAGATCGGCCCTCATCCCAATGGCATCCCGGTCCTCGCCCGAACCGGCATCCCGGCCGGCGTTTCGACCGGATCGATCCCCGGTTGGACAATGTGGACCCGCCCCGCTCCTCGCCCTGGAATGCGCCTGCGATTAAGGGTATTCTCCTTACGTGCAGTTCCCGTGGCGCGCATATGCCGAAAGTCGTCCTCGACAGTATAGGCGCCGGTCTGGCATGGCGGTCGTTCGGCACGGCGCAACCCGAACGGACCGGTTCGGTCACGGCCATCCGGGAACGTCACTGAACCGCCAACGCAGACAGTCGGTCGGAGAGAGAGAGCGGAGCGATGCCCGGCACTCGTGAACGGGAGATGCGCCGTGCTGCGCGGTAAGGGCGCCGCCGGCCTTGCCGAGGCGCCGCCGGCGACCCGGGACGCTCCCGGCGCCCAGGCTCCGCAGGTTTCCGCCGCAGGCGACGTGCTGGCCGCGATCGTCGATGCGCAGGCCCGCTTCATAGCGGGTGCGCGCGACCATGCCGTTTTCGAGCCGTTGCTGTCCCATCTGCGCGCCCTCACGGGCAGCCAGCACGCTCTGGTCGGGGCGTATGACGACACCGGCGAGCTGCCGTACCTGCTGCTCGCCGCCGGCGATTCGGGTGCCGACTCGACCCGCCCGGCCGCGGCCGAGCTGGTGCCGGTTTTCGCGGCGGCGCTCGGCTCGGCCGAGCCCCTGCTGGTCAACGACGCCGCGATCGGCGGCCGGGCGCTGAGCCACCCTCCCATGGACCATCTGATGGCCCTTCGGCTGACCGGCGACGCGCGGCCGGGAATGCCGGTGGGCCTCCTGGTGCTGGCCAACCGCAGCGGCGGCTACGCGGGCTATGCGGGCAATGCGGGGACGGTGCCGCCGGCGGCGGCCCTCGATGCGGTCGGGCGCCTGATCGCCGCCTGCCGCAGCCGCGCCGCCGGCGCCCTGACCGAGGCGGAGACCGCCGCCGCGCTGACGCGGGCCGAACGGGCCGAACGGGCCAAGACCGCCTTCCTGTCGCGGATCAGCCGCGAGCTTCACGCGCCGCTGACCGCGGTCGTCGGCTTCGCCGACCTGATCGCGCAGGAGGCCGCGACGGCGAGCTGCCAGGACTTCGCCCGCGACATCAAGGAGGCCGGCGCGCTGATGCTCCGCTTCGTCTCCGACGTCGGCGAGGTGGCCCGCATCGAGAGCGGCGAGGTGCGGCTGCGGCCGGACTGGCACGACCCGATGGCGCTCGCGCGCGACGCGGCCGCGCAGACGGCGGAAGCCGCCGCCGCCGCGGGGGTCGATCTGAACCTCCTGGCTTGCGAGCAGGGGCCGCTGCCGCGGCTGTGGGCCGACGGCCGCCTGCTGCGCCAGGCGCTGCTGAACCTGCTCTCCAACGCGGTGCGCTTCACGCCGACCGGCGGCCGCGTCGACATCGTCCTGCGGCAGATCGCGGGGATGGACCCCGACGACCCCCAGCTCGAGATCGAGGTCACGGACACCGGCGTGGGCATCGCCCGCGACCGGATCGACCACCTGTTCGAGCCGTTCCTCCACCTCGGTACGCGCGGCGGCAGCGAAGGGACCGGGCTCGGCCTGGCGCTCGCCCGGTCCTTCGTGACGTTGAACGGCGGGACGCTGACGCTCGACAGCGACCCCGGCGCCGGCACGACGGCCCGCATCCTGCTGCCGTTCGGCAGCACCGTCGCGGTCGAGGCCTGAGACGCCCGGTCAGCCGAGCCGGCGGTACAGCCCTCCCGCGATGCAGCCCAGCGTCGCCCAGAACACCGCCTGGACCGCGATCGCCAGGGCAGCGAACTCGGCGGCCAGCTCGGGCGGGGCGCTGCCGCCCATCGCCTCGGGCGCCGGCGCGCCGACGACATGCGGCAGCAGGGCCGCCGCGAGGCCGAGCGGGACCCGGAAGCGGTTGCGTCCGAAGACGATCAGCCATAACCCGACCGCGGCGCCGCCCGCAGCGAACAGCCACCAGGCCTGCCGGTCGGCCAGTTCCGCGGCCATGGTCCCGGGCAGTTCCGGCGGCAGCCCGGCGGCCGGCGCCAGGGCGAAGACCGCGAAACCGGCGAGGCCCCACAGCAGTCCCTGGCGCTCGTCGACATGGCGGCCCGACAGGGCGAAGCCCGCGACCAGCAGCAGGGCGAACCCGACCGCGGTCACGACGTTCGCGAGCAGCGTCGACACCAGCCGGTCGACGTCGCTCCCCGACAAGGTCCCGTCCCCGTCATGGGCGTGATCGCCGTCATGGGCATGGCCGTGGACCTCGCCCGCGGATTCGTACACTTCCGCCGCGAGGATCAGCGGGGTCGTCGTGAACGCCTGGAGGGCCGTGATCAGGACGCCGGCGGCCAGCCCGGCGGCCAGCGCCGCCAGGAGCACGCGTCTCATCATGTCGCCGCCCTCAGTGGCAGGGGAAGGCGAACGCGTGGCGGGCGTCGTGCGCGACGTCGTGGAGGGTCGCCGACCCGGCGAAGCCGGCGCCGAAGATCAGGAAGGTCCCCAGCAGGATCGCGAGCACGGCCGGCGCGGCGGCTTCGGCGCGCGTGCCGGTCGAGGGGGCGGAAACTTTTGCATTCGAAGTCATGTCGATTTTCCTTCTGCCGTCACACCCGACGGGTTGGATCACACGGGCGATGGCAGGTTTCCTGGCTCGCGGGTCGTCGCCTCGTGGCCCGTACCTTCCCGACGGACGACGTCCGTCGGTGGCATCGGGCCGGCTCTCCGCTCACAGTTGCGGGGGCAGCCGCGGATTTGGTCCCTCGTCTTGGTCGACCGCACCGCGTTCCCTATTACCCCCCGGCGGCTTGGCCTCCGGGGGCACCATCGCCGCCGAGTGTGGCACCGCCGCCCTTCGCGCGCAAGAGTGGCCGCGCGCCTTCGCGCGCTCCGATGACCGCGCGCCTTCGCGCGCTCCGCTCTCAACGCTCGATGCCGGGGGCGAAGCCGTAGGTGCTGATGCCGCGCAGGTTCTCGTCGATCGCGAGGCGCTGGTTGAGCGGCGGGAACGCCCGCTGCCCGCAGTCCGGCCGCGGGCACAGCCGGCAGTTGACCCCGATCGGGGTCGCGGCCTCGACGTTGTCGAGGTCGACCCCGTCGGCATAGACGAGCTGGCCCGCATGGGCGACGTCGCAGCCGAGCGCCAGGGCGAACTGCTGGGGCGGGCTGCGGAAGCCGAACCCGGTCTTGGTGACGGTGCGCGCGATGCTGAACCAGGCCGTGCCGTCGGGCATGCGCGCGAGCTGGGTCCCGATCACGCCCGGCGTGCGGAAGGCGTCGTGGACGTTCCAGCGCGGGCAAGCACCGCCGAAGCGGGCGAAATGCAGGCCGCCCGGCGAGAAGCGCTTGGAGACGTTGCCGGCGTTGTCGACCCGGATAAGGAAAAACGGCACCCCCTTCGCCCCCGGCCGCTGCAAGGTGGTCAGCCGGTGGCACACCTGCTCGAAGCTGACGTCGAAGCGGCGCTCCAGGATCTCCAGGTCGTGGCGCAGTGCGCGCGCGGCCTCGAAGAACCGCTGGTAGGGCATCACGACCGCGCCGCCGAAATAGTTGGCGAGCCCGATCCGGGCGAGCCGCCTGCCCTCGTCGTTCGACAGCTTGGCCCGGCCGATGATCCGGTCGATCAGGTCGCGGTGCTGCAGCAGGGCCGTCATCACGGCGAGCTGGAACGTCCGGCCGGACCCGGACAGCATCTCCGACAGCAGGATGCGCCGGCTGTGCCGGTCGAAGCGGCGCAGGCTGTAGCCCATCACCTCCGAAGGCATCGTCCTCACCCGGACGTTCGCCTCGTGGCCGAGATAGTCGGTCAGCGCGCGCTGCAGGTCGCCGTTCTGGAGGTCGAGCCCGTCCAGCAGCGCCTCCGCCGCCTCCTCCAGTTCGGGGAAGTGGTTGCCCTCGGCGTGGAAGAAGTCCCCCACCTCCTCCACCGGGAAACCCGTCGTGGTCACGAGCTGGAGCTTGTCGCGGTCCGCCACCTTCTCGGCCAGGACCTGGATGTCCTCGCGCGTCTCGCGATAGGCCTGGTACAACGTGACCACCGCCTGCGCCAATGTCGGGTTGACCGAGGCGAGCTCGCGCAGGTCCTGGCGGCCCAGCTCCGAGGCGGCGAACAGCGGGTCGGCGAAGATCTCCTTGAGGCTCGCCAGCAGGCGCGTCTCCTCGTCCTCCGCGAAGGCCTGGAGATCGACGTCGAAGGTCTGGCCGAGCTTGAGGAGCAGCGGGACCGTGACCGGGCGCTGGTTGTGCTCGATCAGGTTCAGGTAGCTGGCCGAGATCCCCAGCATCTCCGCCATCTGCACCTGGGTCAGCCCGCTGTCCCGGCGCAGGCGGCGCACCTTGTGCCCGAGCATGGCCTTCTTGTCCACCGGACCCCGCCCGCCGAAGCTGTAATTGTCTCACCTCCAGATAATTTACAAAATTTACCGATTTACAACAAGCCCCCTTGGTCGCATTACCAAATTACCACTTTACAGTCATGACCTTGTTGTTCGTTGCGCGTTGAAGTCGTAGCTGTGAAGCGATGCTGCGGTGCACCCGCGGCGGACGGATATGAGTAGCGAAGGGAATTGGGGTCATGGCGAATTCAGGCTCGAATGACGGGAAGATCCACGCGGCGCGGTGGGAGGGTATCCGGCGCGACTACTCCCAGGACGAGGTGAAGCGCCTGTCGGGCTCGATCAGGATCGAGCACACGCTGGCCGAGCTCGGCGCGCGGCGCCTGTGGGAGCTGCTGCACGCCGAGCCCTACGTCAACACCCTGGGCGCCCTGACCGGCAACCAGGCGATGCAGGCGGTCAAGGCGGGCCTGAAGGCGATCTATCTCTCGGGCTGGCAGGTCGCGGCCGACGCCAACCTGGCCGGCAGCATGTATCCCGACCAGAGCCTCTATCCCGCCAACTCGGTCCCGGCGGTCGTCGAGCGGATCAACAACGCCCTCAAGCGCGCCGACGAGATCCACCACGCCGAGGGCAAGGACGACACGTACTGGTTCGCCCCGATCGTGGCCGACGCCGAGGCCGGCTTCGGCGGCCCGCTGAACGCGTTCGAGCTGATGAAGGCGATGATCCGGGCGGGTGCGGCCGGCGTCCATTTCGAGGACCAGCTCGCTTCTGAGAAGAAGTGCGGCCATCTCGGCGGCAAGGTGCTGGTCCCGACCCAGCAGTTCATCCGGACGCTCAACGCCGCGCGCCTCGGCGCCGACGTCTCCGGCACCTCGACCCTGCTGCTGGCCCGCACCGACGCCGAGAGCGCCCAGCTCATCACCAGCGACATCGACGAGCGCGACCACCGCTTCATCGACTTCGACCAGGGCCGCACAGGCGAGGGCTTCTACCGGCTGAAGAAGGGCATGGGGGTCGAGCACTGCATCGCCCGCGGCCTCTCCTACGCGCCCTATGCCGACCTGCTGTGGTGGGAGACCTCGAAGCCGAACCTGGAGGAGGCGCGCCGCTTCGCCGAGGCGATCCACCGCGAGCACCCCGGCAAGCTGCTGGCCTACAACTGCTCGCCCTCCTTCAACTGGCGCGCCAACCTCGACGAGGCGTCGATCGCGCGCTTCCAGAAGGAGCTCGGCGCCATGGGCTACAAGTTCCAGTTCGTGACGCTGGCGGGCTTCCACTCCCTCAACTACAGCGCCTTCATGCTGGCGAAGGGCTACCGCGAGCGCGGCATGGCCGCCTATTCGGAACTCCAGCAGGCGGAGTTCGCGGCCGAGGCCGACGGCTACACCGCGACCCGTCACCAGCGCGAGGTCGGCACCGGCTATTTCGACGCGGTCAGCGTCGCCGTGTCGGGGGGCGCCGCCTCGACCACCGCGATGAAGGACAGCACGGAATCGGACCAGTTCCACTGATCGACCGGCGGGCCGGTCGCATGATGCAGGAGGACATCATGGAAAAGTGCAATCGCTACTGGGTCGTCGGCGGAGAGTACCGGGACACCCGCTTCGAGGAGCTGTGCGACGGCACCAGCGAACTCTTCGGCCCCTACGCCAGCTACGAGACGGCGCGGGCCCGCTGGCAGGCCGCCGCCGAGGCGACGCGCTGCAACGCCCACATGCGCTACACGATCGCGCGCGAAGGCTGACGCACGCGATCCGTCCGACGGGACGGCGGCCGCCTCTCCGCGGGGCGGCCGCCGTCATCGTCCGCAAGCATCGTCCAGGTGCAAGGGCCGTTCAGGTATAGGGCCTGCCGTCGATCGCGCGCAGGAACCCCTTGATGGAGCGGTACAGGAACCAGATGCCGGCCGCGATCAGGACGAGCCAGCCGACCACGACGAGCGTGAGGACGCCCCCCACCAGTCCGAGCACCAGCCCGATCCAGAATATCTTGATCTGGTTGGCGAAATGGCTCTCGTAGACCGTTCCCGCGGCATCCCCCTTCTTGATGTGCGCGATGATCACGCCGATGATGGACGTGAACCCGCTCACGAGCGACAGGAAGTACAAGCCGTACACGACCAGCGAAACCGTCCTCAGGTTCCTTTGCGTTTGCGACATCGCGCCTGAAGAAACATCCTGCACCGGCACTTCTCCCTATCCTTCTCGAAATCCGTCACGGACGGTGGCGCCGCCACCATGGGCTCGGGAAACTTGATTTTTCGATAATCCCCGCATGTCCCGCCGCATTACCCGCCGGCGGCCCGGCCTCTCGGCAGAGTTGCGCTCCTTGCGGGTCCGGCATGCATCCAGTCATGTGCCCCGACCGGTCAAATCGCCGCAAGTCCAGGCGGACGCGGCAACATGCCTCCGTCCCCGCCCGGCGGCCGCCGGGCAATGCGCCCGCGGCCGGATCGACACCGTCGCTGCACTGCGAAAAGGTGCGGATTTAGGCATTGACTTGCAGGCGGAAAGCCGCCACTTAACCTTACGCATCAGATAGCCCATGGCGCTTCGAGCGCTCCGGCCGCGGCGTGTTCGATCCCCGGACTGCCGCGCTTGGTTTCTGCACCTTCGGCTCTGCCGCGTCCCCGCCCCGGGGCGTGGCGTCGTGTGCCTCGTGCACGCGCGCCGGTGCTGGCGCCATGCAGTCCGACGGGTGGCCGGCAACGCCGGCACGAGGAGTTTCAACAGGGAAGGAGAACAGACCAGATGGATCATCAGCCGCTCGCCGGAAAGACCATCGCCATTCTCGTCGCCAACGGCTTCGAGGAAACGGAAATGACTGAACCGCAGCGCGCCCTGCTCAAGGCCGGTGCCACGCTGCGTCTGATCTCGCCCGAGCAGGGACTGGTCAACGGCTGGCACGGCAAGGCCTGGGGCCACTACTTCCCGGTCGACAAGCAGGTCGGCGAAGTGCTCGCGGCGGACTACGACATGCTGCTGCTGCCCGGCGGCGAGCGCAGCGTCGCCAAGCTCGCGCAGAGCCCGCACACCAAGCGCATCGTCGGCAGCTTCGTGGACGGCGGCAAGCCGATCGCGGCGATCGACGACGGGGTGGAGCTGCTGGCCCTCGTCGATCGCATCAAGGGCCGGGCGCTGACCGGCGCCGAGGGCTCCCGCAACGCGCTCGAGGCGGCCGGCGCCACCTGGAGCGAGGAGCAGGTCGTCGTCGACAAGGCCCTCGTCACCGCCAACGGCCCCGACGCCCTGCCGGCCTTCGTCGAGCAGGCCGTGAAGGTCTTCGCCGAGGCGGCGCAGGTCAAGAAGGCCGCCTGAGGCGGCCCGGGTCAAGAAGGCCGCCTGAGGCCTTTCTTCCGAAAAAGGCGTCGTCCCTGCCGGGACGGCGCCTTTTTCTTTTTTATCTACCCCTCGCGGAGATGGCAGGCCACGAGGTGCCCGGGGCGCACCTCCTCCAGGGCCGGCGCCTGGGCGGCGCAGCGGTCGTGGGCGAGCGGGCAGCGCGTGCGCAGGCCGCAGCCCGACGGCGGGGCGAGCACGGAGGCCGGCTCGCCCGCCAGCACGAGGCGCCGCTTGGCCCGCTCGCGGTCCGGGTCGGGGATCGGCACCGCCGAGATCAGCGCGCGGGTGTAGGGGTGGCGCGGATCGCGGAAGATCGCGTCGCGGTCCGCGATTTCGGCGACGCGCCCGAGATGGAGCACCATGATCCGGTGGCTGACCTGGCGCACCACCGACAGGTCGTGGCCGATGAAGATCATCGACAGCCCGCGCTCGCGCTGGAGGCGCTTCAGGAGGTTGACGATCTGCGCCCGGATCGACACGTCGAGCGCCGAGACCGGCTCGTCGCAGACCAGCAGGCTCGGCCCGGCGATCACCGCCCGCGCGATCGCGACCCGCTGGGCCTGCCCGCCCGACACCTCGTGCGGGTAGCGGTTGACCATCTCCGGCGCGAGGCCGACCTCGGCCATGGCCTCCTCGACCCGCCGCCGCCGCCCGGCCGCGGACAGCCCGGGCTGGAAGGTCTCCAGCGGTTCGGCCAGGATGGCGCCCACCGTCATCCGGGGATCGAGCGAGGTCACCGGGTCCTGGAAGACCATCTGCATCTCGCGGCGCCGGGACCGCAGCTCGCGCGGGCCGAGCGAGCGCAGGTCGCGGCCGCGCCACGCCACCGTCCCCGCCGCCGGCTCGATCAGGCGCAGCACGGCGCGCCCGAGCGTCGATTTCCCGCAACCGGACTCGCCGACGACGCCCAGCGTCTCTCCCGCCTCCAGGTCGAAGTCGACGCCGTCCACCGCCCTCAGCACGGCCGGCCGGCGCAGCGGGCCGCGCGGCACCCGGAACAGGACGCGCAGGCCCCGCACGCTCAGCAGGGTAGGCGCAGAAGGAGGCGCGGTCACGGCCCCCCTCCCGCCGCCGTATCCCGGTGGCAGGCGCTGGCCCGCGCCGCCGGGTCGCGCCCGTCGAGCCCGCGCAGCCCCGGCTCCTCGCGCCGGCAGCGGTCGCCCGCCTCCGCGCACCGCCCCAGGAAGGCGCAGCCCCGCGCCGGATCGCCGGACGCCGGCGGCTGGCCGGGGATCGCCGGCAGCTCGTCGGGCACGTCGGCGTCGAGCCGGGGCACGCAGCCGAGGAGTGCCCGCGTATAGGGATGGCGCGGGTCGTGGAAGAGGTCGCGCACGGGCCCGCGCTCGACGATGCGGCCGGCATAGGTCACCACGACCCGGTCGGCGAGGCCCGCGACCACGCCGAGGTCGTGGGTGATCAGGACGATGGCGGTGCCGAACTCCCACCTCGCCTCGGCCAGCAGGTCCAGGATGTCGGCCTGGACCGTGACGTCGAGCGCCGTCGTCGGCTCGTCGGCGATCAGCAGTTCCGGCCGGCACAGCAGCGCGGTCGCGATCATGACGCGCTGGCGCATGCCGCCGGACAGCTCGTGCGGATAGGCGTCGAGGCGCCGCGCCGCGTCCGGGATGCGCACGAGGTCCAGCATCTCGGCCGCGCGCCGGCGGGCGTCCCGGGCCGACAGGCCCCGGTGCAGCCGCAGCACCTCGGTCATCTGGGTCGAGACGCGCAGATACGGGTTCAGCGACGTCATCGGGTTCTGGAAGACCATGGCGACGCGCGCGCCGCGGATGCGGTTGAGGCGGCGTGCCGGCAGGCCAAGGATCTCCTCCCCGCCGAGCCGCACGCTCCCGCTCGCGCGGCCGTTCGCGGCCAGCAGGCCCATCGCCGCCAGGAAGAGCTGGGTCTTGCCCGACCCCGACTCGCCGACCACGCCGACCACCTCGCCCGCGGCGACGGTAAGGTCGACGTCGCGCACCGCCCGCACCTCGCCGTCCTCGGTCGCGAACGCGACGTTCAGCCCCGACACCTCCAGCAGGGGGCCGGCACGGCAGGGAGCGGTCCCCCGGTCCATTGTGGGGTCCGTCACGGGTCCCTCGGGTCCAGGGCGTCGCGCAGGCCGTCGCCGAGGAAGTTGAGGCAGAACAGCGTCGCCGCGAGGAAGCCGGCCGGGAAGACCAGCATCCAGGGCGCCCTCTCCATGTTCGCGACCCCGTCGCCGATCAGCACGCCCCAGCTCGTCGCCGGTTCGCGCACCCCGAGGCCGAGGAAGCTCAGCAGGCTCTCGAGCAGGATCACCTTGGGGACGGTCAGCGTCGCGTAGACCACGACCGGGCCGAGCGCGTTCGGCACGACGTGGCGCCGGATGATCGCGGCGCTCCCCAGGCCGCCGGCCCGCGCCGCCTCTATGTAGGGCAGGCGCTTGATGCTCAGCGTCTGGCCGCGGACGATCCGCGCCATGTCCAGCCATGCCACGGCCCCGATCGCGACGAAGATCAGCAGGATGTTCCTGCCGAAGAAGACCATCAGCAGGATCACGAAGAACATGAACGGCAGCGCGTACAGCACGTCGACGATCCGCATCATCACGGCGTCGACCCGCCCGCCGGCATAGCCCGCGACCGAACCCCAGGCGACGCCGATGACCAGGCTGACCAGCGTCGCGGCCAGGCCGACCGCCAGCGACACCCGGCCGCCGTGCAGGGTGCGCGCCAGGATGTCCCTGCCGTTCGCGTCCGTGCCGAACGGGTGGCCGGCGGCGATGTCGGGCGGGCTCTGGATCGCGTCCCAGAACACCTCGCCCGGCGGCACCGGATGAAGGAGCGGGCCGAGGAGGCACGCGGCCGCGATCGCCGCCAGCACGGCGCCGGCGGTGAGCGCCGCCCGGTTGCGCCGCAGCCGGCGCCAGGCATCCGCCCCCGGCGAGCGTCCCGCGACCGCGGACCGGACCTCCATTCTCCGCCCCCTCAGTCGTACCGGACGCGCGGGTCGAGCGCGCCGTAGAGCAGGTCCACCACGAGGTTGAACAGGATGATCAGCGCGCCGTAGAAGACCACGACGCCCATCACCAGCGTGTAGTCGCGGTTGAGCGCGCCCTGCACGAAATGCCGGCCGATCCCCGGCAGGCCGAAGATCTGCTCGATCACGACCGAGCCCGTCAGGATGCCCGCCGTCGCCGGGCCGAGATACGAGACGACCGGCAGCAGCGCACCGCGGAGCGCATGGCGGAACAGGACCGCGCGTTCCGGCAGCCCCTTGGCGCGCGCGGTGCGGATGAAGTCCGACCGCAGGATCTCGATCAGGCCGGCGCGGGTCAGGCGGGCGACGTAGGCGACCTGCGGCAGCGCCAGCGCCACCACCGGCAGCACGAGATGCCGCCACTGCCCGTCGCCCCAGCCGGCGACCGGAAGCCAGGCCAGGTAGACGCCGAACACCAGGCTGAGGAACGGCGCCACCACGAAGGTCGGCACCGCGACCCCGGCGATGGCGCCGGTCATCAGGGCGCGGTCGAGGACGGTGTTCCGGCGCAGCGCCGCGATCGAGCCGAGCGTGGCGCCGGCCAGGGCCGCGCCCACGATCGCGATCCCGCCGATCCTCAGCGAGACCGGCAGTCCGTTCCGGATCAGCTCGCCGACCGAGAAGTCCTTGTACTTGAACGACGGCCCCAGGTCGCCGGTCAGGACCCCGCCGAGATAGGCGGCGTACTGGGCCAGGAGCGGCCGGTCCAGCTCGTAGGCGCGCAGAAGGTTGGCCTCGATCTCGGCCGGCACCATCCGCTCGCCGTCGAACGGGCCGCCCGGCGCCAGCCGCATCATGAAGAAGGCGAGCGTGACGATGACGAACAGCGTCGGCACCGCGCCGAACAGCCGGCGCACGGCATAGGTCAGCACCGGGCGGCGGCCCTCATTCCCCGATCGAGACGTAGCGGGTCAGGTGGTAGTTCATGATGTTGCCGATCCAGCCCTTGACGTGGGGCGCCGCCATGTGGGGACGGGTGTAGTGGTGGATCGGGATGATCGCATGCGCCTCCAGCAGGCGCCGCTCCGCCTCCTGCATCAGCAGCGCCCGCTTGTCGAGGTCGTCCTCGACCCCCGCCCGCTTCAAGAGCGCATCGTACTCCGCGTCCTCGAAGTCCGCCGGATTCTGCACGCCGATGTCGCTGCGGAACAGGTCGAGGAAGCTGTTCGCGTCGTTGTAGTCGCCGATCCAGCCGAACCGGGCGAGGTCCTTGTAGGCGTTCTTGTCGCGGGTATCGAGGAACACCTTCCACTCCTCCGTCCGCAGGTCGACGTCCACGCCGAGCTTCTGCTTCCACATCGTCGCGATCGCGATGGCGATCTTCCTGTGGCGCTCGCCGGCGTTGGACAGGTACTCGACCTGCAGCGGATTGTCGGGTCCGTAGCCGGCCTCGGCCATCAGCTCGCGCGCGAGCTGGTCGCGCTCGTCCTGCGTCATGCCGGCATAGTCCAGCGACTGGGACTCGTAATGGTTCGTGCCCTGCGGGATCCAGCCATAGGCCGGCAGCTCGCCGCCCTGGGTGATCTTCTCGACCAGCAGGTCGCGGTCGATGGCCAGCGACAGCGCCTTGCGCAGTTCCGGGTTCGACTTCCAAGGCTCGTTGTTCAGGTTGAACGCGTAGACGTAGGTGCCGAAATAGGGCGCGTTGCGGAACGCGTCCGGCATGTTCTCCTCGGCCCAGGCGATCTGTTGGGGCGGCATCTCGTAGGTCGTGTCGAGCTCGCCGGCGCGGAAGCGCTTGAACTCCGCGTCGATGTCCTCGGTCGCGTGGAAGAACACCGTATCGACGGCGACGTCGGCGGCCCCGTGGTAATGGGGGTTCTTCACCAGCTTGACGTGGCTCTGCGGCACGTGCTCGGCCAGCATGTAGGCGCCGTTGGAGACGAGGTTGCCCGGCTTCACGTGGTCGGCGCCGAACTTCTCGTGCGCCGCCTTGGAGATCGGATAGGTGGAGGGGTGCATCTGCGCCGCGAGGAAATAGGGCGTCGGCGCGCGCAGCGTCACCTCCAGGGTCCTGGCGTCGACCGCCCGGACGCCGAGCGTCTCCGGCGGCTTCTCGCCCTTCGTGATCGCCTCGGCGTTGGCGACCGGCCACAGGAAGCGGGCATAGTCGGCGGCCGTCGCCGGATCGACCAGGCGCCGCCAGGAATGGACGAAGTCCTCGGCGGTGACCGGCGTGCCGTCCGACCACTTCGCGTCGTCGCGGAGCGTGAAGGTATAGACGAGATCGTCCCCGCTGACCGTCCAGCTCTCGGCGACGCCGGGCTGCGGCGTCGCGTCGGGACCGGGGGTCAGGAGCCCCTCGTACAGGTCCATCTGGATGTAGGCGTCCGGCATGCCCGTGGACTTGTGGATGTCCAGGGTCTCGGCGTCCGGCCCGTTGCCGCGGCGGAGCACCGTCTCGGCCCGGGCCTGGTCGGCGGCCAGCGCACCCGTGCCGAGGACCAGGGCCATGACGGCACCGGCCATGAGCTTGCGAATGTCCCGCATTCGTTTCACTTCCCTGTCTCGATGTCGGTCGTCGCCTGCGCCGCGCCCCTTGACGGTTTCCCTGCCGGGAACGGCTCGTCCGGTGCGTTCTGAATACGATCGACGGTATCCAGACACACGTATGTCGGCAATGAAATTGTCAATCGCGAGGCAGGATTCGACCCGCGACCGCTTCTGCGGAGCGGAAGCGCCGTCCGGGGGTTATGGAAGGGGAACGGGGGCGGAGGTCGCCGCCGGGGGAGGTCCATGTCCACGACGCTGAGCGAACCGATACCGGAACCCGCCGATGCGCGCAACGGCGGGGAAGATCCCCTGCTGGCGCCGGGGCGCACCTGCTGGCGCGTCGAGCCGGCGCGCCGGATGGCCTGCCTCGTGGACGCCGACGACTACTTCCGGGCCGTGCACGCGGCCCTGGCCAAGGCCCGCCACCAGATCCTGCTGATCGGCTGGGACTTCGACACGCGGATGGCGTTCGGCCCCGAGACCGCCGCCCGGGCCGGCACGGCCGACCGCCTCGGCCCCTATCTCGACCGGCTCGTGGCAGCCCGGCCGGGCCTGCGGGCCCATGTCCTGAAATGGGACTTCTCGATGATCTTCGCGCTGGAGCGCGAGATGATCCCGGTCTTCGTGATCGACTGGATGAGCAATCCCCGCGTCTCCTTCCGCGTCGACGGACGGCACCCGCGCGGTGCCAGCCACCACCAGAAGCTCGTCGTCGTCGACGACCGGGTGGCGTTCTGCGGCGGCCTCGACCTGACGGCGCGGCGCTGGGACACGCGCCGGCACCTGGACGACGACCCCGGCCGCGTCGATCCCGGCGGCGCCCCCTACGCCCCGTTCCACGACGCCGCGATGGCGGTCGACGGGGCGGCCGCCGCCGCCATCGGCACGCTCGCGCGCGAACGCTGGCGGCGCGCCACCGGCGAGACACTGGCACCACCGCCGCCCGTCGGGCCGGAAGAGCCGGACGCCTGGCCGGACGTCGTCCCCTCGCTGCGCGAGGTCGGGATCGGCATCGCGCGGACCGATCCCGAGCACGAGGGCCGCCCCGAGGTCCGGGAGGTGGAGGCGCTGTACCTGGAGGCCATCCGCCGGGCGCGGCGCAGCATCTACCTGGAGACCCAGTACTTCACCTGCGAACGCGTCGCCGACGCGATCGCGGCCCGGCTCGCCGAGCCGGACGGACCGGAGGTGGTGGTGATCGGCCCGCATCGCTGCTCGGGCTGGCTGGAGGAGGAGGTGATGGGCCCCAAGCGGCAGAAGATCCTGCGCCGCCTGCGGGCGCGGGATCGGCACGGCCGGTTCCGGCTGCTGGTGCCGGTGACCGCGCGCGGCACGCCGAAGAACGTGCACGCGAAGATCGCCGTGATCGACGACCGCCTGCTGCGCATCGGCTCGGCGAACCTGAACAACCGCTCCATGGGCCTCGACACCGAATGCGACCTCGCGGTCGAGGCCGTCCCGGGGACCGCCCGCGAGGCCGCGACGCGCCGCGTCGTCGCCGGCTTGCGCGACGACCTGCTGGCCGAGCATCTCGGGCGGACGGCCGCGGAGGTCGGCCGCAGCCTGGAGGAGACGGGCTCGCTGGTCGCGACGATCGAGGCGCTGGGCGAGGCGCTGGGCGGCGGCGCGGACGCGGCGGGCCGGCCCCGCCTCCTGCCGCTCGAAATCCTGGAGCCGGCCGGCGACTGCGGCGGCGGGCCAGGGGAGGAGAACGAGATCGAAGGGTTGCTCGTCGACAGCCCGCTGATCGATCCCGAGCGGCCGGTGCGCGCGGAGGACCTGACGCGGATGCTGCTGCCGGACCATGACGAGGCTCGCCCGCACCGCCGCTTCCTCCTCGCGGCCGGCGCCCTCGTGCTGCTGGCCGGCGCCCTGCTGGCGCTGTGGCGCTTCACCCCGCTGTCGGCGTTCGCCGACGTCGACGCGATCCTCGGCTGGGCCGAGGGACTGGCGGCGATGGGGCCCGCGGGCATGCTCCTGACCATCGGCCTGTTCGTCGCCGGAAGCTGCGCGATGTTCCCGGTCACGGTGATGATCGCGGTGACCGCGATCGCGCTCGGCCCGCTGGCGGGGTTCGCGACGGCGCTCGCCGGGAGCGTGCTCGCCGCGGCGATCCTGTTCGCGCTCGGGCGGTTCGGCGGCCGGGACCTCGTGCGCCGCTTCGGCGGCAGGACGGTCAACCGCATCAGCCGAAGGCTCGGCCAGGGCGGCATCCTGACCGTGGCGGTGCTCCGGGTGATGCCGGTGGCGCCGTTCACGGTCGTGAATCTGGTAGCCGGGGCCTCCCATCTGCGCTTCACTCACTTCGTCGTCGGAACGCTCGTCGGGATGACGCCGGGAGTGCTCGCGTTCAGCCTGTTCGGCGGCCAGCTCGAGCGGGCGTTGCGCGATCCCGCGCCCGCGACGGTGGCGGTCGCCGTCCTGCTCGGCGCCGCGGCCATCGGCCTGGGCTGGATCGCCAACAGGCTCTTCGGGCCGAGGGGAACGGCACAACGCAAGGACGGGGAAGCAGCGTGACGGATCTGGCCGGCAAGCGGGAAGCGGAGACCCCCGCGGACGAGGATGGCATCGACGAGCGCGACGAGCGCCCGGGGCAGGCCCCGGAAGGCTCGGCGAACTTCCGCATCGCGACCTACAACGTCCACAGCTGCGTCGGCATCGACGCGAAGTTCTCGCCCGCGCGCATCGCCGACGTGATCCGGCAGCTCGACTGCGCGGTCGTCGGCCTGCAGGAGGTCGGCTGGCACCACCGCGGCGAGATCGGCCTCGACCAGTTCGAATACCTGTCGCGGGCGACGGGCCTGGCAGCCCATGCCGGGCCGACGAAGCACCATGAGCGCGCGCATTACGGCAACGCGCTGCTCACCAACCTGCCGATCCGCGATCTGCGGCACATCGACCTGTCGGTCGGCAGCCGCGAGCCGCGCGGCGCGATCGACGCCGACATCGAGATCGCCGGACGGCTCGTCCGCGTCATCGTCGCCCATCTCGGCCTCGACCCTTGGGAGCGCAACACCCAGATCGGGCGCATCCTCCACGCGGTCGAGGACGGCGGCAGGATCCCGACCGTCTTCCTGGGCGACCTCAACGAATGGCGCGGCCGGTCGCCCCGCATCCGCAGGCTTCACCACACCTTCCCGGACTGCGCGGCGCCGCGCAGCTTCCACGTCCGCATGCCGGCGCTGCGCCTGGACCGCATCTTCGTGACCGACGAGCTGCTGCTCTCCAGCTTCGACGTCGTGCGCACGCCCCTGACGCGGCGCGCCTCCGACCACCTGCCGGTACGGGCGACGATCGCCCTGCGGCAATGACCCGGCGCGCCGGCGCGGGCTTCGCGCTGCGCCTGGGGTTCTCCGGGCTGCTGCTCGCCCTGGTGCTGGCGCGCACCGACCTCGGCGCGGCCGCGCTGCGCATCGCCTCGGCGGACCTGGCGCTGCTCGCCGCCGCCTTCGCCGCCACCGCGCTCCAGATCCTGGCCATCTCCTGGCGCTGGAGCGCGATCATGGACGGCATCGGCGCCCCGCTCGGCCTGGGCCGCGCGCTCGCCGTCAACCTCGGCAGCCTGTTCGTGGGCCAGGCGCTGCCGACCTCGGTCGGCAGCGACGCCTGGCGGGTCTGGCGGGTCCGGCTGCTGGGCCATCCCGTCTCGGCCGGCGTTCACGGCGTGCTGGTCGACCGGGCGGCGGCGCTGGGCGGCCTCGTCGTCGTCGTCGGGGCGACGCTGCCCGCACTCTACCCGCGCGTCGCGGACCCGGACTGGCGGACGGCCCTGACCGCGGGGCTTGCGGTCGCGGCGGCGCTGCTCGTCCTTGCCGTCTCGGCCGACCGGATCGCGCGGGTGCTGCCGCCCTGGCGCTGGCTGGAGGCGGCCGGCCGCTTCACCGAGGCGCTGCGCGGGCTGGCGCGGCGGCCCCGCCATGCCCTGCCGCTCGTCGCCGTGTCCGTGCTCGTCCATCTGGGCGCGGGCGCCACGGCTTGGCTGATCGCGCGTTCGCTCGACCTGCCGGCCTCGCTCGCGGACTGCATCGTGCTGATGCCGCCGGTCCTGCTGCTGGCCGGGCTGCCGATCTCGCTCGCGGGCTGGGGCGTGCGCGAGGGCGCGATGGTCGCGCTGTTCGGCGCCGCCGGCCTCCCCGCCGACGGGGTCCTGCCCCTCTCGCTCATCTTCGGGCTGCTGCTCCTGGCCGCCAGCCTGCCCGGCGCCGCCGTCGTCCTGCTGGGCACCGACCTGCGCCGGGTCCCGGAAGATCCCCGCTGACTTTCAAACGGTCGGCGTTTGACTTTCAATTGGTCGGCGTCTCCCGGGCTCACGCCGGCCGGCGCAGCTCCGACAGCAGCCAGACCAGGAACGTCAGCAGGCCGAGCGCGCCGGCCTGATGGGCGGCGGCGACCGGGATCGCGACGCCGGTATGCAGGGTCGCGATCCCGAGCGAGACCTGGACGACCGTCATCCCCGCGAGCAGCACCGCCGCCAAGCGGACGCGCGGCCCGGCTCCGCCGCGCCCCGCCCGCCACGCGAAGGACAGCGCCAGCAGCCCGGTGGCGACCGCGATCCAGCGGTGGAAGAACTGCACCGTCGCGTGGTTCTCGAACAGGTTCAGCCACGCCGGTTCCAGGTGCCAGGCCTCGCTCGGGACGAAGCGCCCACCCATCAGCGGCCAGTCCGGATGGATCAGCCCGGCGTCCAGCCCGGCGACGAAGGCGCCCCACACCATCGTCACCCCGGCCAGCGCCAGCGCCAGGCCGCCATGGACGCGCAGCCGCCGCGCCCGGTCCTCCCCGATGCGGGCATCGCCGCCGCCCCCCAGCAGCCCCAGCGCCACCCACAGCAGCAGCGCATAGATCAGGAACGCCAGCGACAGGTGCATCGCGAGCCGGTAGTGGCTGACCGAGGGGCGGTCGACCAGCCCGCTCACGACCATGAACCAGCCGACGAAGCCCTGGAGCGCGCCGAGCGCCAGCAGGCCGAGCAGCTTGGGCATCAGGCCGGCCGGGATTTGGCGCCTCAGCGCGAACCAGGCCAGCGGGACCGCGAAGGCGATGCCGATCAGGTGGCCCCACAGCCGGTGGAACCACTCCCAATAGAAGATGTACCGGAACTCCTCCAGCGACATGCCGCGGTTGACGTGGCGGTATTCCGGCGTCTCGCGGTACAGATCGAAGACCCTGTTCCATTCCGCTTCCGAGAGCGGCGGCAGGACGCCCACCAGCGGCCGCCACTCGACCATGGACAGGCCCGACTCGGTCAGCCGGGTGACCGCCCCGATCACCGCCATCGCGAAGACCATGGCGCAGCAGAACAGCAGCCACCAGGCGATCGGCCGCGCCGAGGCGCCATCGCGGCCGGCGGCGCGTGGAAGGGATTGGTAGGGAAGCGTGGCCAAGTCCAGGGTCCCGGGATGCGGTGTCGCTGCGCCGTTATCTGGGCCAGGCCGGCGGGCGGGTCAAACCGAACCGGCCGCCGGCCCGGGCGGGAGCGGCACTGTGCCGCAGCCGGATGACGTCCGGGGAGCCCCCGATAAAGGGCAGCGTTGTACTTCCCGTACCCTATCAGCTCGGATACCGTTTTCTCCTCGTTGCCGGACCGAGGGCACCTCGACCCATGAAGTCTGATCCGAAAATTCTGGTCTCCAACGGCTATGATCGGATGGCGGAGACATATCTCGCACGCTTCGGCAGGTCGATCGTGCGAGACCGGTGGCTTGCCGCGCTGGCAGCCCTGCTTCCCCCGGCGGGGGGCGCGAGAGTTCTCGACCTGGGGTGCGGCGCCGGACTTCCGGTCGCGAAGGAACTGACTGCCCTGGGGCATCGCATCCTGGGTATCGACGGATCAAAACGGCAGGTTGCCTTGGCTCGTCACAACGTACCTGCCGGCGACTTCCTTCACGGCGACATGACCACGACCGAACTGCCGGAGACAAGTTTCGACGCGGTTTCCGCTTTCTATTCGATAACTCACGTTCCCCGATCCGAGCACGGCGATCTGCTGAAGCGCATTGCCGGATGGCTCAAGCCCGGAGGAGTTTTCGTCGGCAGCCTGGGCGCGACGGCATCCTCGGATTGGCAAGGGGAATGGATGGGAACAGAGATGTATTTCAGTCATTATGGATCTGATAGAAATATTTCTCTGGTTCAAGAAGCGGGCCTGACAATCGAGCACGCCGAAGAACAGCTTCAAGACGATGAAGACCATCGTTTCCTGTGGATCATCGCCCGCAAGCCGATAAGTGTCGAGCCGGGATGCAGCCTTGACGGCCACGGCGCTCTTGAAAGACGTTCTGGCAATCCCGGCGGGCGTCACCGATGATCCCTCGGACACCGAAGTGAGCCCCATGTCCAACGCCGTCCTTTCCGACCGAAACCCGGGTCCTGCCCACGACCTGACGCCCGCCTTCGGGCTGGCCTTCCGGGACCTGTACGACCCGGCCGGGCTCGCCCGCCTGGACCGCTGCTTCCTGGACCGCCTCGCCGAGGCCGACGGGGAGCTGGCGAACCGCCTGCTCGCCGCCCGCGCCGAACCGGACGGCCTCCCGCGCAAGGACGAGAGCGAGCTGATCGTGGCGCTCGCCCCGCATGTCGACGACTTCGTGGGCGAGCTGTTCGGCATCGGGGCCGAGGTCCGCGCGCTTGCGGCCCGCCACGACCGGCTGGCGCCGCTCGACGCGGCCAAGCGGCTGTTCATCCAGCGCAAGGCCGCGCGCGCCTTCACGCCCGAGCAGGCGGCCGGCCTCGATGGCGACGCCCTGGCCGCCGCGCTGGCCGAACGGCTCGGCCCCGGCTTCGACGAACTGGCCTTCGCCGAGTCGGTCGTCGCCTGGTCCGCGGACGAGGCCGCGCACGCCGCCGAGCTGGACCTCGCGACGCGCTACGCCGCCTGGGCGCTCCATCATCCCGCCGGGCGCGGGCGCCACGGCGGGGGCATCCTGTTCCAAATGCCGCACAAGATCGATCCGCTCGCCCTCGTCGAGATCGAGACGGAGGAGGTCGACGGCGTCACCATGATGCGCATCCCGGGCCGCAAGCGGCGCGAGCGCGAGGGGTTCGGCCTCACCGACCCGGGCACCGACCTCGCCGGCGCCCTGGACGAGGCCAACTACTGCATCTGGTGCCACAACCAGGGCAAGGACAGTTGCTCCAAGGGCCTCAGGGACCGCAAGACCGGGAAGTTCCAGCAGTCCCATTTCGGCGTCGTGCTGGCGGGCTGCCCGCTCGAGGAGAAGATCTCCGAGATGCACGCCGTCAAGGCGGCCGGCCATGCGGTCGGCGCGCTGGCGGTGGTGACGGTCGACAACCCGATGTGCGCCGCGACCGGGCACCGCATCTGCAACGACTGCATGAAGGCCTGCATCTACCAGAAGCAGGAGCCGGTCGACATTCCCCAGGCCGAGACGCGCACCCTGAAGGACGTGCTGGACCTGCCCTGGGGCTTCGAGATCTACGGCCTGCTGACGCGCTGGAACCCGCTGGACGTCCGCCGCCCGCTGCCGCGCCCGGCTTCGGGCTACAAGGTGCTGGTGGCCGGCCTCGGCCCGGCGGGCTTCACGCTCGCCCACCACCTCCTGAACGACGGGCATGCCGTGGTCGGGATCGACGGGCTCAAGATCGAGCCGCTGCCGGCTGACCTCTCGGGCGTGCGCCCGGACGGCGCGCGCGTGCCCTTCCGCCCGGTCCGCGACGTGCGCGAGCTGTACGAGCGCCTGGACGAGCGCGCCATGGCCGGCTTCGGCGGCGTCGCCGAATACGGGATCACGGTGCGCTGGAACAAGAACTTCCTGAAGGTGATCCGGCTGCTGCTGGAGCGGCGCGCGCATTTCGCGATGATCGGCGGCGTGCGCTTCGGCGGCACGCTCGGCGTCGACGACGCGTTCGAGGCCGGCTTCGACCACGTGGCGCTGTGCATGGGCGCCGGCAGGCCGACGGTGATCGCGATGCCCAACGGGCTCGCCCGCGGCGTCCGCCAGGCTTCCGACTTCCTGATGGCGCTGCAGCTCACCGGGGCGGCGAAGCCCGGCTCGATCGCCAACCTGGAGGTCCGGCTGCCGATCGCGGTGGTCGGCGGCGGGCTGACCGCGATCGACACCGCGACCGAGGCGCTCGCCTACTATCCCGTCCAGGTGGAGAAGTTCCTGCGCCGCTGGGAGACGCTGGCCGCCGAACGCGGGGAGGCCGCGCTCCTGGCCGGCCTCGGGGAGGAGGAGCGGGAGACGGCGGCCGAGTTCCTCGCCCATGCGGGGGCGATCCGGGCGGAACGCGAGGCGGCCCGGGCCGAGGGCCGGCAACCCCGCATCGGCGCCCTGCTGGACGCCTGGGGCGGCGCGACCATCGCCTATCGCCGGCGCCTGATCGACGCCCCCAGCTACACCCTCAACCACGAGGAGGTCGAGCACGGCCTCGCCGAGGGCGTGCGCTTCGTCGAGCGGGCGACGCCCGAGGCGGTCGAGATCGACCGGTTCGGCCACGCCGCGGGACTGAGGCTGCGCATCTCGCCGGAGGATGCCGAGGCGACCGCCTCGAAGCCGGTGGTGGTGCCGGCGCGCACGATCCTGATCGCGGCCGGGACCCAGCCCAACACCGTGCTGGCGCGCGAGACGGGCGGGATCGAGCTCGACGGCCGCTATTTCCGCGCCGTCGACGAGGACGGGAACCCGGTGCGCCCGCAGCGCCTCGCCAAGCCGGACGAGGTCCGGGTCCTGATGTCCCGCGCCGCGGACGGGCGCTTCGTGTCCTTCTTCGGCGACCTGCACCCGAGCTTCGCGGGCAACGTCGTCAAGGCGATGGGCAGCGCCAAGCAGGGCTATCCCGTGCTGACCCGGGCCATGGCGGCGCGGGCGCCGACCCCCATGGACGCGGACGCGCTGATATCGGCCATGAACGGCGAGCTGCGGCCGGTCGTGCATTCGGTCGAGCGGCTGACGCCGAAGATCGTCGAGATCGTCGTCCGCGCGCCGCGCGCCGCGCGCCGGTTCGAGCCCGGCCAGTTCTACCGCCTTCAGAACTTCGAGAACCTGGCGCCGCGCGCCGGCGACACGGTGCTGGCGATGGAGGGGCTGGCCCTGACCGGCGCCTGGGTCGACCGCGACCGCGGGCTGCTGTCGACGATCGTGCTGGAGATGGGCGGCTCGTCCGACCTGTGCGCGCTGCTGCGGCCGGGCGAGCCGGTCGTTCTGATGGGGCCGACCGGCGAGCCGACCGGGATTCCGGACGGCGGCACGCTGTGCCTGGTCGGCGGCGGCCTCGGCAACGCGGTGCTGTTCTCGATCGGCCAGACGGCCCGGGCGCGCGGCTGCCGCGTCGTCTACTTCGCGGGCTACAAGGCGATCGAGGACCGCTACAAGACCGACCAGATCGAGGCCGCGGCCGACCTCGTGGTCTGGTGCTGCGACGAGGCGCCGGGCTTCGCCCCCGGCCGGCCCGGCGACCTGGCCTTCGTCGGCAACATCGTCGAGGCGATGCGCGCCTATGCCGAGGGGCGGCTCGGCCCGGCCGCGATCCCGCTCGGCGAGGTCGACCGCATCGTCGCGATCGGCTCGGACCGGATGATGCACGCGGTGGCGTTGGCGCGGCACGGCGTGCTGGCGCCCTACCTGAACCCCGGCCACCGCGCGATCGGCAGCATCAACTCGCCGATGCAGTGCATGATGAAGGAGATCTGCGCCCAGTGCCTCCAGCTGCACCGGGACCCGGAGACCGGCGAGGAGACGGTCGTCTTCTCCTGCTTCAACCAGGACCAGGACCTCGACCGCGTCGACTTCGCCGGCCTCAACCAGCGCCTTCGGCAGAACTCCGCCCAGGAGAAGCTGACCGCACGCTGGATCGACCGCTGCCTGAAGGAGATGGGCGTGCGGGAGCACGGCCGGTGAGCGCGCCGCCGTCCGTCTTCGTCCCGGCCGGAGACGGGCAGGACCCCGAGGAGATGGTCCGGGCGGCGCTCGCGACCGTCGACGCCTTCACCGACCGCTTCAACGCCCGCGACCTCGCGGGCATGGACGCGCTGCTCCACTTCCCGCACGTGATCCTGTCGGGCGAGAGCCTGGTCGTCTGGGACCGGCCGGGCCGGATGCCGGCCGGCTTCTTCGACGACCTCGCCGCCACCACGGGATGGCACCACACCGCCTATGTCGAGAAGCGCCCCGTGCTCGTCAACGCGCGCAAGGTCCACCTCTTCGTCGACTACACGCGCAACCGCGCCGACGGGACGGTGATCACCCGCCACCAGAACCTCTGGATCGTGACCCTGGACGGCGGCCGCTGGGGCATCAAGCAGCGCTCCTACTGAGCGCGCCCCTCAGCGCGCCGAGCGCCGCGGCTACGGACGCCTCCAGCTCCCGGCGCGGCTGCCCGGCGCGGGCACGGATCGCGATGCTGTGCAGCGTCGCCGCCAGCAGCAGCGACAGGCCCTCCGCGTCGCCGTCCGCCGGCAGCTCCCCCCGCTCCTTAGCCGCCAGCAGGAGCGCTTCGAGGCGGCCGTCGATCTCCGCCAGCACGCCGCGCAGCGCGTCCTGGATCGCCTCGTCGGACGCGGCCTCGGCCGTCGCCGTGCACAGGGCGAGGCACCCCAGGGCTTCGCCGCCTTCCGGCGCGTAGAGGTCGAGCGCCGCCGCGAAGAACCCCTCCACCGCCTCGGCCACGCTGCGCCGGTCCGCCACCGCCTCACCGAACACCCGGTCGGCGCGCGCGCGGAAGCGGTCGAGCGCCTTCAGGTACAGCGCCCTCTTGTCCCCGAAACCCGCATAGAGGCTCGGCCGGTTCATTCCCGTCGCCTCCGCCAGGCCGTCCAGGGAGGTCGCCGAGAAGCCGTTGCGCCGGAACAGCTCCGTCGCCCGGTCCAGCGCCTGTCCGGGATCGTAGGCCCGAGGCCGTCCGCGCGTCCGCTTCATATTCTGTACCGTTTCGCAATAAATGAGTTGACTATTTTTATGCGAAACGGTTCAAAAAGGCAAGGAACACCGACCGGAGAAGCGGCATGGGCAAGGGCATGGCGATGGGTACATTGGCCTGGGGCGAGGCGACGAAGGGCCGGCTGAGCCGGCGGGAGACGGCGCGCCTGCTGAGCAACCTCGCCTTCGTGCAGGTGCGCGAGGCGTGGGACGCCCTGCGCTCGACGCTCGGGCTGCTCCGCCCGACCGAGGTGGGGATCGGGGACCTGGCGCCCCCGCGCACGTCCCTCGCCCGCGACGCGCTGTCCCATGCCGAGGAGACGCACGCCCCCGCCCTGCTCTTCCATAGCTGGCGCACCTATTATTTCGGCGCCTTGATCGCGCGTCACGACGGCATCGCGTTCGACCGCGAGCTGTTCTTCGCCGCCGCGATCCTCCACGACGCCGGCCTCACGGGCGAGAACCCGGCCCCGCTGGACGCGTGCTGCTTCGCGGTCGCCGGCGGCGGCCTGGCGCGCGACCATCTGCTGGGATGCGGCCACGGCCGGGACCGGGCCGAGGCGGTCGGCGACGCGATCTCCCTGCACCTGAACATGCACGTCCCGCGCCGCCGCCATGGGCCGGAGGCCTTCCTCGTGGCGCGCGGGGCCGTGTGCGACCTGTTCGGCGCCGGCCATCGCCGGCTGCATCCGCGCGACGTCGCGGCCGTGCTGGCCGGCCATCCCCGCGACGGCGTGATCGAGGCCCTGCGGTTCGAGACGGCCGAGCACCTGCCGGGATCGCGGCCGGGCGTCATGACCGGCATTTTCGGCCGGTCGGCTCCGCCGAGCCCCTTCGACCGGCCGGTCCGCGCATAGGCCTGCCGACGGCGCCCCCCTTGCTCCCGGACGCCCCCGAACCGATATACCGTCCGATGGGGGCATGGGAATGGCAGTGAAGAACAGGACCGCGAAATACACGCTGGGGGACGTCGTGCGTCACCGGGTCTTTCCGTTCCGCGGCGTCGTGTTCGACGTGGACCCGGAATTCGCCAACACGGAGGAGTGGTACCAAGCCATTCCGACGGAGATGCGGCCGCGCAAGGACCAGCCGTTCTACCATCTCTACGCCGTGAACCCTGAGTCGGCCTACATCGCCTACGTCTCGGAGCAGAACCTGGTGCCGGACTCCGGCAACGGCCCGGTCGAGCATCCCCTCGTGAAGGCCCAGTTCGACGGCTTCGACGGCCGCAGGTACCAGGTGCGCGCCGCGTCGCGCCAGTAGGTCACGGCAGTGATGCGGGAGACGCGCTTTCCGCCGCGCCCGGAATCGTGTTAGCAGAGGCTCCCTTTTCTTCTTCCAGGGAGTCTCTGCCGTGTCCATGCGTGTTGACGGAAAGCGGGTCGCGATCGTCGGTGCGACGGGCGCCGTCGGCACCGAGATGATTTCGGTGCTGCACCGGCGCGCCTTTCCCCTGTCGGGCCTCGAGCTCTTCGCCTCCGAGCGTAGCGCCGAGAGGAAACTCGACACTCCGTTCGGCACCCTGACCGTCAAACCGTTCACCCTGGAAGCGGCCCAGGCCTGCGACGTCGTCCTGCTCGCGGTGTCGGGCGACTTCGCTAAGAAGCACGCCCGCGCGCTCGGCGAGAAGGGCGCGGTCGTGATCGACAACTCCTCCGCCTTCCGCTACGACCCCGACGTGCCGCTGGTCGTGCCCGAGATCAACGGCCGCCTCGCCCGCGGCCAGCGCCTGATCGCCAACCCCAACTGCACGACCGCGGTGCTGGTGATGGCGCTGAACCCGCTCTACGCGGCGTTCGGGCTGGAGAAGGTGATCGTGTCCAGCTACCAGGCCACCAGCGGGGCCGGGGCCGCGGCCGTAGAGGAGCTGAAGCGGGAGACCGCGAACTGGCTCGCCGGGCGCGAGGTCGGGCACGAGCACTTCGTGCATCCCATCCCCTTCAACGTGATCCCCCACATCGACACCTTCCAGGACAACGGCTACACGCGCGAGGAGATGAAGGTCGTCTGGGAGACGCGCAAGATCCTGGACGTGCCGAACCTCCCGGTGAGCTGCACGGCCGTGCGCATCCCGACCATCCGCGCCCATGCCGAGGCGGTGACGATCGAGACGGCGAAGCCCGTCGACCCCGCCGTCGCCCGGCAGATCCTCTCCGAAGCACCGGGCGTGCGGCTGATCGACGACCCGGCGGCCAACGCCTACCCGATGCCGCTGACGGCGAGCGGCGCCTACGACGTCGAGGTCGGCCGGATCCGGCAGAACCTGATCTTCGGCGAGCGCGGCCTCGACTTCTTCGTGTGCGGCGACCAACTCCTGAAGGGCGCCGCCCTCAACGCGGTCCAGATCGCCGAGGTGGCGGCGGCCTGACGCCGCCCCTGCTCCAGACCCGGGTCCGACGAGGCGGCCGCACGGAACGTGCGGCCGGCCTCGCCTGTTTTCCTAGCCCGATCCGTCCGCTGGGGACGCCGTCGGACAAGGGAGGCCGGGCCATCATGGGCCGTCGTCGGGTCGCAAGGATCGCCGTTTACGGCCTGTGCGCCGTCGCGCTCCTCGTGCTCGCGGGGTACGCGGCGCTGCGCTTCGCCGATCTCGGCAATACGCTTCGTCCGGTCGTGGCCCAGCGCATCGAGGCGCTGACGGGCCGGACCGTCGCCATCACCGGGGATTTCGAGCTGGCGCCCTCGCTCGTCCCGACGGTCGTGGCCCGGGGCGTGGCGCTCGCCAACGCGTCCTGGGCGTCCGACGCGCCGATGCTGCGCGCCGGGCAGTTCGAGGTGACGCTCCAACTGATGCCCCTGCTGCTCCGCGGCGACGTGATCGTCGACCACCTCGCACTTTCCGATGCGGACATCCTCCTGGAGCGCGGGCCGGACGGCCGCGCCAACTGGCAGTTCGGCGACCCGGACGCGGCCACGCCGGAGCCGCCGGCCGACGAGAAGGCGCGCCTGATCCTGTTCGACGAGGTGACCCTGCGCGACAGCCGCGTCACTTGGTACGACGCGGCGACCGACCGGCGGACGCGGGTGCTGATCGATCAGATCGGCTGGCTCGCGGACGGGCCCGACGACGCGCTGACGGTGGCGGGGAACGGGCAGGTCGGCGAACTGCCGTTCCGCGTCGCCGGCACCCTCGGCCCGCTCTCCCGCCTCGCCGCCGGGGAAGGCCCCTATCCGCTGGCGCTGACGGGAAGCATGGGCGACGTCGAGGTCGCCGCCGAGGGCCGGCTCGGCCTGGCCGGCGCCGGGACCGACCTCGCCGTCGCCGTGTCGGGGGAGCGCCTGACGGAACTCGGCGCGCTCGCCGGGGTCGACCTGCCGCCGCTAGGGCCCTACCGCGCCGAGGGACGGCTGACCGACACGCCCGGCGGGTTCCAGATCGGGCAGATCGCCGCCGACGCCGGGGCGCCGGAAACCCTGTCGGTGTCCATCGCCGGCGGCACGGTCGCCGGCCTGCCCTCCTCGCCGACGCTGGACCTCGACGTCGCGGCCGAGGGCGGTTCGCTGGCGGCGCTCGGCGACCTTGCCGGGGCGAGCCTGCCGGCGATCGGTCCTTTCCGCCTGGAAGGGCGCGCGACCGGCCCCGCCCAGGCACCCGCGCTCACCGGCCTCTCCGGCGTCGCGGGCGGGGAAGACCTGGCCGTCCGGCTGGCCGAGGGCCATGTCGGCGACCTGCTCGCCTTCGCCGACGCCCGCCTGCCCCTCGCGGTCGAGGCCGCGGACCTGGCCCGGCTCGCCGCCCTGTTCGGGACCGAGATCGGCGCCTTCGGGCCGGTGGCGGCCGAGGGCGTGCTGGCGTCGCGGCCCGACGGCGGCCTCGCGGTCGAGGGGCTGGTGGCCACCGCCGGCGGCCCGGCGGCGGCGATGCGCGTCGAGGGGAGCGTCTCCGACCCCCTGGCGCTGGCCGGTCTCGACCTCGCGCTCGCGATGGAGGGAAGCGATCTGGGCGCGCTGGAGCCGCTGGTCGGCTTCGCGCTGCCGCGGTCCGAACCGTTCCGGCTCGAAGGCCGCGTCGCCGGCTCGGTCCGGGAGTTCGCGATCGACCCGCTGGAGGCGGAGCTTGCCGGCAGCGCCCTCACCGGAGGGCTCGCCCTCGTCCTGCCGCCGGACGGCCCCCCCGCGGTCGAAGGGCGGCTCGCGGCGGACCGGCTCGACCTCGACCGGATCATGGCGCTCGCCGAGGCCGACCAGGAGGTCGCCGACGCCGGGGAGGGCGAGGTGGTCGCGGCCGCCGCCGAGGAGGAGGAGGCACTCCCCGTCGACTGGCTCGACGAGGTGGAGGCGCGCCTGGACATCGCCGCCGACCGCGTTTCCACGGGGGAGATGGAGTTCGGGCGGCTGAGCGCCGGCGTGACGGTCGCCGGCGGCACGCTGTCGGTGCGGGACCTGACGCTGCGCACGTCGGGCGGCGTGGTCGAGGCGGACGCCGAGGTCGAACAGGCGCCGGGGCCCTCCATGGCGGACGTGACCCTGCGGATGACGGCCGAGGACCTGCCGCTGAGCGAGCTGTTCTCGGGCGCGGCATCCGAGATGCCGGCCACCGGGCAGATCGACCTCGATCTCGCGATCGACGGGACGGGCCGCACGGTCGACCAGATCCTCGCCGATCTCGACGGGGACGCGACCGTCACGGCGGACGACGGGAGCATCCGGGGCACGCAGCTGAACTACCTGACGCCCGACATGGACCTGCTGCGCATCCTGCCGTTCTTCCGCAACCGCGCCGACCGCATCAGGGTCAACTGCCTGGTCGGGCGCTTCGACATCGAGGATGGCGTCGCCACAACCAACGCGATGCTCGACACCGCCCGCATGACGCTGCTGGGCAAGGGGACGGTGAACCTCGAATCCGAACGGCTGAACCTGGCGCTCCGCCCGGTGCCCAAGAGCAACAAGCTGTCGGCGACCAGCGTCCCGGTCGACGTCAGCGGCTCGATCACGTCTCCGGACATAAGCCTGCGCGAGGACGCGCCGGGCCGCATCCTCGGCGGGCTGCTCGGCGGGCTGCTGGTGCCGCTGAACCAGATCGCCTCGATCTTCGGGGAGGAGACGGTCGACGCCTGCACCGACGCGCTCGGCCAGGCACGCGAGCGCGCCTCGCGCTGAGGGGCGCCCCCCGGGGGGCGCCGAGGGGGGCGCTGAGGGGGCCGGCCCCGGTTGAGCGTGCCGGGATTCGTGCTAGATTGATCTGCACGCTGTCAACCGCAGCAGGTGTCCCGGAATGTATCTCGGTGTCTCCAGTCCCGCCGCCGGCCCGAACCGGGACGGCCGTGGCCCCGCCCCGCCGCCCGCCGCCGGTTCCTCCGAGACGGCCGGCGAGGACGAGGCGCCGCGCCGGGTGCTGATCGTCGAGGACGAGGGGCTCGTCGCCGCGACCCTGGAGGCGATGATCGAGGGCTTCGGCTACGTCGTCGTCGGCATCGCCGACACCGCCGCGGAGGCCGTCGATCTGGCGCGCTCGACCCGCCCCGACATCGCGCTCGTCGACATCCGGCTGCGGGGCCAGCGTGACGGCATCTCGGCGGCGGAGGAGATGACCTCGGCCGCCGGCGGGCCCGGCATCGCGATCGTGTTCCTGACCGCCAACTCGGACCCCGCGACGCGGACGCGCGCCGCCGCGGTCGGGGCGCGCGCCTTCCTGACCAAGCCGTTCCACCCGGACGAGCTGGAGGCGACGCTCGCCGTGATCGCGGCGGGGACGAACTGAGTTCGGCGGGGACGCTATCCGTTCCCGCCCAAGCTCCGCCGCCCGATGATCATCGCGCCCACGATGCAGGCGCCGAACAGCACGCCCTCCAGGGCGCCCGTCACGACCTGGCTGACCGGCCCGAAGCCGCTTTCGCCGAACAGGCCGCCGATCTGGTCCAGCCGCAGGCGGGAGCCCGGGAACCGGCGGGCGAGCAGATCGAGGCTGCCGCCCATCAGCCTCCCTCCCAGCACCGTGATCAGGATGCCGGCGGCGGCGCCGGACGAGGCCGCGGCGACGACGCCGCCCCGCAGCGACAGCGCGTTCGCCCCGCGGCTCGCCAGCCAGAAGCCGAAACCGACCGCGCCGCCGAGGACCAGGCCCTCGGCCGCCCCGGTGATGTCGCCCGGCGATCGGCCGAACAGCAGCTCGAACGCGTCCAGGCCGAGCAGCTTCACGACGGCGCCCACGACCAGTCCTCCGGCGGCGCCGCCGGCGGTGCTCCACCGCCACGGGCGGCCGGAGGCGAAGCCCGCCGCCGCGATCCCGAAGCTGACCCCGGCGCCCCCCAGCAGCGCCATCGACGCCGTGAGGCAGGTGAGGACCAGAAGCACCGAGACCGCGCCCATGCCGGGTTGCTGCGGTAGCGAGGCCCCGGCGAAGCCATAGAACAGGCCGCCGACGATGCCGGCGACCCCGGCTCCGAGCATCCCGGCTCCGCCGAGCAGGAGAAACTGCCGCCAGGAATAGGACGAAGCGGCCGCGGTCTGGGTGGGAGGCCCGGGCTCATGCCCGGCCCGCTCGACGGGCGCGATGAAGCGGTAGCCATGCTTCGGGACCGTCTCGATGAAGCGGGGACTGGCCGCGTCGTCGCCGAGCTGCTTGCGCAGCGTCCTGATGCACTGCGTGAGGGCCTCGTCGGTGACGGGCACGCCCCGCCAGACCTCTTCCAGGAAGCGGTCCTTCGAGACGAGCTTCCCCTGCTCGTGCACCAGCAGGGCCAGGGCGTCGAAGTACCGGCCGTTGATCTCCACCGGCTCGTCGTCCCGCCTGAGCCGACGCTCGCGGGTATCGAGGAGGAAGCGTTCGAAGCGAAAGCCGCCGGAACCCATTGTTCAGCAAAACCTCAGAAATCGCTCATGCCGCTCAGCGGCCCTGCGGGCGAGGCTGGAAGCCTCACTCATGCAGGGAGGCAAGGCAATGGTGGAAAGCAGGGGAACGGGCGGCAGGCGGCGCTGGAACCGCTGGAGGGTGGCAGGTTGGGGCACTGCGGCGTTCCTGCTGCTGCTGCCCCTTCTCGCGATGCAGGTCACCGGCGAAATGAACTGGGATCTGGCCGACTTCGTCGTCTTCGGCGCCATGCTGGGCGGCGCCGGCGGCGCTTTCGAGCTGGCGGCGCGGACGACGCGCGATACCGCCTACCGGGCCGCCGTCGGCATCGCGCTCGCGGCGGCGTTCTTTCTCGTGTGGATCAACCTCGCCGTCGGCATCATCGGCAGCGAGGACAACCCCGCCAACCTGATGTATTTCGCGGTGCTGGCCGTCGGGATCGCCGGTGCCGCCGTCGCGCGCTTCCGGCCGCATGGAATGGCACGCGCGCTGGTCGCGATGGCACTCGCGCAGACCTTGGCCGCCGTGGTCGCCCTGATCGCGGGATGGGGCCACACCTTCGTCGTGACGGGGGTCTTCGTCGCGCTGTGGCTCGCATCGGCCTGGCTGTTCCGGAAGGCGGCGCGGGCGCGGGCCCGCGCAGGCGCATCGCCCTAGGTCCGGCCGCCGCCCCGCCTCACCCCCGCGGCAGGCGCACCTCGAACTCCGCCCCCCTGATGCCCCCTCTCTCGGCGCCCCCCCTCTCGGCGCCGACTCGCGACCGGCGGTTGCGCGCGCGGATGCTGCCGCCGTGCGCTTCCACGATCTGCTTGGAGATGCTGAGGCCGAGGCCGGAATGGGTGCCGAACTTCTCGCCGGCCGGCCGCTCGCTGTAGAAGCGGTCGAAGATCGCGTCGAGCTTGTTCTCGGGGATGCCCGGCCCCTCGTCGGCGACCGTCACCTCGACCATGTCGCCGTCGGCGCGCATGCTCAGGCGCACGGCGCCGCCGGGCGGCGAGAAGGACAGCGCGTTGGCGATCAGGTTCTGGAACACCTGGACGAGCCGTCCCTCGATGCCCTGGACCGTGAAGTCGCCGCCGGGCGGCAGGTCCAGCAGGACCTCGGGCGCCTCGCCCTCGGCGCTCGTCGTCTCGTGGATGTCGGCGAGCATCGTCAGCATGCGGGCGATGTCGACCGGCTCGGTCTCGGCGCGCGACAGCTCCGCGTCCAGCCGCGAGGCGTTGGAGATGTCGCTGATCAGCCGGTCCAGGCGCTGGACGTCGTCCTCGATGATTGCCATCAGGCGGCGCTGCTGCTCGGGGTCGCGCACCCGCGTGACCGTCTCGACGGCGCTGCGCAGGCTGGTCAGCGGGTTCTTGATCTCGTGCGCGACGTCGGCGGCGAAGCGCTCGATCGCGTCCATGCGCGTCCACAGCGCCGCCGTCATGTCGCGCAGCGCGCCGGACAGGTCGCCGATCTCGTCCCGGCGCCCCGTGAAGTCCGGGATCGCGTGCTGGCGGCCATGCCCGTGCCGGACCGACTCCGCGGCGACCGCGAGCCGGCGGATCGGGGTCGCGATCGCGCTCGCGAGGTACAGCGACATCAACACCGTGACGCCCAGCGCCACGAGGAAGACCTTCAGGATGTCGACCCGCACCTGGCGCACCGCGCGGTCGATCTCGGCGCCGCTGCGCGACAGCAGCACCGCTCCCAGGACCTCCTTGTAGCGCTGGATCGGCACCCCGACCGTCAGCAGCATGCCGCCCTCGGCCGTCTTCCACGCGCTGGCGCTCACCTCGCCCGCCAGCGCGCGCGCCACGTCCGGCCGCTCCAGCCCCGTCCGGGCCGCATCGGAGCGGTAGGTCGGCAAGTGGTCGCGGCGCGGCAGCGCGGTGACGACCCGGTCGTAGAAGTCCACCACGGCGTCGACCGGGCCGTCGGACCGGTTCGGCGGCGGCAGTTCCTCGATCTGGACGACGCCGCCCGGCCCGACGAGCTTGCGGCTGTCGGCGAGCATCGTGCCCGTGGGCGAGAACAGGCGGGTGCGCGTGTCGTTCGTCTCGACCAGCCGGCGCACCATCTGGCGCGCGAGGTCGGACGACAGCTCGAAGCTCTCGTCCTCGGCGCGGGTCACCGCCCCCTCGCCCAGCGCCCCGGCGAAGATGCGGGCCTCGGTGCGCAGCGCGTCGAGCTCGGCCTGGATCAGCCGGTCCTGGTAGCGCCCGAGATACATCAGCCCGCCGACCAGGATCATCAGGGCGAGCACGTTCACCGCCAGGATCCGCAGCCGCAGCGGCGAGAAATGGCGGCGGTAGCGCCTGCTGGCCCGCCGCTCCGCGGCGCTGGCGTGCCCCGCGGCCTCGCGCCCGTCCGACACGCGCCCTTCCAGTGCGCGCCCGTCGGATGCGCGCCCGTCCGGTAAGCGGTTGCGCGACGTGCCGGGTTCCCGGCCGGCCTGGACCATGCTTCCCATCCCGGCCATCAATCCCGGTAGCGATAGCCGACGCCGTACAGGGTCTCGATCTGCGCGAAGTCCGGGTCGACCGCCTTGAACTTCTTGCGCAGCCGCTTGATGTGGCTGTCGATCGTCCTGTCGTCGACGTAGATGTGCTCGCCATAGGCCGCGTCCATCAGCTGGTCGCGGCTCTTGACGTGCCCGGGACGCTGCGCCAGCGCCTTGACGAGCAGGAACTCGGTGACGGTGAGGTCGATCTTCTCGCCCCTCCAGGTGCAGACGTGGCGCGCGCCGTCGAGCATCAGGTCGCCGCGCACCAGCATGCTGCTGGGCTCGCCGTGGATACGCCCCTCGGCGATGGCGTCGCGGCGCAGCAGCGCCCGGATCCGCTCGATCAGCAGGCGCTGGCTGAACGGCTTCCTGATGTAGTCGTCGGCGCCCATGCGCAGGCCAAGGACCTCGTCGATCTCGTCGTCCTTCGAGGTCAGGAAGATCACGGGCATGCTGGAGCCCTGGCGCAGCCGCTGGAGCAGTTCCATGCCGTCCATGCGCGGCATCTTGATGTCCAGGACCGCGAGGTCGACCGGACGCGTGGTCAGGCCGCGCAGCGCCTCGTCGCCGTCGGTATAGGTCCGGACCTCGAAGCCCTCGGCCTCCAGGGCCATGGAGATCGAGGTGAGGATGTTGCGGTCGTCGTCGACAAGCGCGATGGTCTGCGCCATGGCTGCCCTCCCGTTGTCCTTACCCGTCACCCGAACGGGCTAGAAAAACACCCATTTGCAGCGGGCAACTTCCTGTTTCAATATGGCACCATTGCGGCGCGTCGGCATCCGCCGTGCACGAAGGCATGCTGCATTTTGGAGCCCGATGACGTCCGGCGCCGAGCCAGCCACGGCAGGCAACCCATCCGAGAGCGCAGCCGTTCGCGCACGGGCCGTCATGCGCTCGGCCGACCGGGCGACGCTCGCGACCATCCGGACCGGCGACCGGACCCCCGCGGGCGGCGGATGGCCCTACCCGTCGCTGGTCCTGGTGGCGCTCGACCATGACGCGACGCCGGTGCTCCTGCTCTCCGACCTGGCCGACCACACCCGCAACATCGCGGCCGACCCGCGCGTCGGGCTCCTGTTCGACGCCACCGCCGGCATGGAGGAGCCGCTGGCCGGCGCCCGCGCCTCGGTGCTGGGCACGGCCGCCCCCTGCCCGGACCGGGGGCTGCGCGACCGCTTCCTGCGCCGCCACCCCGGCGCCGCGGCTTATGTGGATTTCCGCGACTTCCGGTTCTACCGCGTCGAGATCGATTCCGTACATTTGGTCGCAGGCTTCGGCCGCATACATCACATCCCCGGTAGCGTTATACTGTCCGGTACGGACGTCACCGCGCTGGCGGCGCGGGAAGCCGACATCGTACGTCACATGAACGAGGACCATGCCGATGCCGTCGATCTGTACGCCAACGTACTCCTGGGCCGCGCCGGCGGCGGCTGGGCTCTGACCGGCGTCGATCCGGAGGGATGCGACCTCCGGCGCGGCCCCGAATTCGCGCGACTGGCCTTCGAGCGGCCGGCCTTCGACGCCGACGGCGTCCGCCGGGAGCTGGTGGGCCTCGCTGGGCGGGCGCGGCGAAGCCGCCGGGACTGAACGCGCGGCGGAGCCGGCCGAGGCTGAACGCGCGGCGGAGCCGCCGGGACTGAATACTGAGAACCCGTCCGGGATGCAAACCCCCGGGGCCGGACGGGACGACGAAAAAATGGAGAAACGCACCGTGGATCACTTCGGACCCGTCATCAGCACCACCGGCCTGGACACGGTCGGCCTGTCCAACCTCGCGGCCGTCCACTGGAACTACAGCGTGCCCGCCCTGTACGAGCAGGCGCTTCGGCGCGGCGAGGCGATCCTGTCCTCGGGCGGTCCGCTGGTGGCGCTGACCGGGCAGCACACCGGCCGCTCGCCGAACGACAAGTTCATCGTCCAGGAGGCGTCCACCAGCGACAAGATCTGGTGGGGCAACGTGAACAAGCCGATCTCGGAAGAAGGCTTCGACCGGCTGCACGCGAAGGTGGCCGCCTTCCTCCAGGGCCGGGAAGTCTTCGTCCAGGACCTCTACGCCGGCGCCGATCCCGAATACCGGCTGCCCGTGCGCATCGTGACGCAGCACGCCTGGCACAACCTGTTCGCGCGCAACATGTTCATCCGCCCGGCGATCGAGGAACGCGCGCAGTTCGCGCCGGAGTTCACGGTGCTCCAGGTCCCGGACTTCAAGGCGGTGCCGCAGCGCGACGGCACGCGCTCGGACGTGTTCATCCTCGTCAACTTCGCCAAGCGCCTGGTCCTGATCGGCGGCACCTCCTACGCCGGCGAGATCAAGAAGTCGATCTTCTCGATCCTGAACTTCCTGCTGCCCGAGCGCGGCGTGCTGCCGATGCACTGCTCGGCCAATATCGGGCCGGCCGGCGACACCGCGATCTTCTTCGGCCTGTCGGGCACGGGCAAGACGACGCTGTCGGCCGACGCGTCGCGCACGCTGATCGGCGATGACGAGCACGGCTGGTCCTCGACCTCGGTCTTCAACTTCGAGGGCGGCTGCTACGCCAAGGCGATCCGCCTCGACCCGAAGGCCGAGCCCGAGATCTACGCCACCACGCAGCGCTTCGGCACCGTGCTCGAGAACGTCGTGGTCGATCCGGGCACGCGCGTGCTCGACCTCGACGACGCGCGCTACACCGAGAACACCCGCGCCTCCTACCCCATCGACTTCATCCCGAACGTCAGCCCGTCCGGCATCGGCGGCATGCCCGAGAACATCGTGATGCTGACGGCCGACGCCTTCGGCGTGCTGCCGCCGATCAGCAAGCTGACGCCCGAGCAGGCGATGTACCATTTCCTGTCCGGCTACACCGCGCGCGTCGCCGGGACGGAGAAGGGCGTGACCGAGCCGCAGGCGACCTTCTCGACCTGCTTCGGAGCACCCTTCATGCCGCGCCACCCCGCCGTCTACGCCAAGCTGCTGGGCGAAAAGATCGCCAGGCACGGCTCGAACTGCTGGCTGGTCAACACCGGCTGGTCCGGCGGCGCCTACGGCACCGGCAAGCGCATGTCGATCGCGCACACCCGCGCCCTGGTCCGCGCGGCGCTCGACGGCACGCTGGCGAAGGCCCCGATGCGCCACGACCCGCATTTCGGCCTGCTCGTGCCCGAGGCCTGCCCGGACGTGCCCGCCGACGTGCTGCTGCCCCGCAACACCTGGGCCGACAAGAACGCCTACGACGAGACCGCGGCCGAGGTCGCGCGGCGCTTCGAGAGCAATTTCGAGCAGTTCGCCGACGAGGTCGACAGCAGCGTCCGCGAAGCCGGGATCAGGACCGCCGCCTGAACGAGCCCCCCTCTTCCGCGGCGCGGGAGGGGGGAACCCGTCCTGGAACGGCCCGCGCGCCCTCGGCACCGCCGGAAACCGACCTAGAACGGCCGGCGCGCCTTCAGCGCGGCCGTCAGCGTCCCGTCGTCGAGATAGCCGAGCTCGCCGCCCACCGGCACTCCGTGGGCGAGGCGCGAGACCGTCACGTCGCATTCCGCGAGCCGGTCGGTCACGTAATGCGCGGTCGTCTGCCCCTCGACCGTGGCATTGAGGGCGAGGATCACCTCCGTCACCTCGGGCCGGCGCGCCCGGTTCAGCAGGCCGGCGATGTTCAGGTCCTCCGGCCCCACCCCCTCCAGCGCCGAGAGGGTGCCGCCCAGCACGTGGTACCGGCCCTTGAACGAGCCGGTGCGCTCCAGCGCCCACAGGTCCCCGACCTCCTCGACGACGCACAGCACCGCGGCGTCGCGCCCGGGATCGGCGCAGACCGAGCACGGGTCGCGGGTGTCGAGATTGCCGCAGACCGAGCAGGTGCGCACCGCCTCGGCGGCTTCGGCCAGCGCGTCGGCCAGCGGCCCCAGCAGGCTGTCGCGCCGCTTCAGCAGGTGGAGCGCCGCGCGCCGGGCCGAACGCGGGCCGAGTCCGGGCAACCTGCCCAGGTACTGGATCAGGCGATCGATTTCGGGGCTGTGCATGATACCCGTGTCAGAACGGCAGCTTCATCCCGGGCGGGAGGTTGAGGCCGCCCATCAGCTTCTGGGTCTCCTCGGCGACATGGGACTCGACCTTGCCCTTGGCGTCGTTGAAGGCGGCGACGATCAGGTCCTCCAGCACCTCCGGGTCCTCCGGGTCGACGACGGACTTGTCGAGCTTGACGGCCTTCATCTCCCCCCGGCCGTTGAGCGTCACGGAGACCATGCCGGCGCCGGACTGGCCGGTCACCTCGACCTCGGCCAGCTTGTTCTGCATCTCCTGCATCCGGGCCTGCATCTGCTGGGCCTGCTTCATCATCTGGCCGAGGTTCTTCATCGCTCAGAATTCTCCTTCTTCGTCCTGCCAGGACGGGGGTTCGTCACTCATCAGATCGGCACCGCCGCCCTCGGGCGCAAGCTCCGGGTCGCCCTCGGAGTCCGTGCCGGGAACGGCGGCCATGTCGTCGGCATGGTCGCGCACGTCGACGATGCTGGCGCCGGGGAAGGTGTCCAGCACCGCGCGCACCACCGGATGGGCCGCCGCCTGCTCCAGCTTCGCCTGCCGGACGCTGCGGTCCTGCTGCGCCAGCGGCGGCTCGCCGGGCGCGCTCGACACGCTGACCATCCAGCGCCGGCCGGTCCACTGCGACAGCAGCGCCCCGACCCGGCCCGGCAGGTTGGGCGCCGCGTCGCGGGTCGGGCGGAACTCCAGCAGGCCCGGCTCGAAGCGCACGGGATGGACGTAGTTGTAGAGGGAGGTCCAGAGCTGGATCTCCTTCATCCGGTCGAACAGCGCCACGACGTCGCGGAACGTCTTCGGCGCCGGCATCGGCTCCGGTTCCGCCGCCGGAGCGGGCTCCGGTTCCGCCGCCGGGGTCGGCGAGGCCTCGGCTTGCGCGGCCGTTTCGGTCATGGCCTGCGCCATCGGCGCCGCCTGCGCCATCGCGGCGCGGGCCGGCGGCGCCTCGGCGGGCGCCAGCGACATGGCGGCGATCGGGGGCGGCGCCTCGGCGATGGCGAGCGCCGGTCCCCGGCTCCGGGGCGCGGAACCGCCGCCTCCCCCCGCCGACGGCGCCGGCGCGCCGGTGCTCCCGCCCGCCAGCGTGCCCTGGATCTGGCGCACGAGGTCGCCCGGGGTCGGCATGTCGGCCAGATAGGCCAGGCGGACGATGACCATCTCGACGGCGTCCGCCGGCACCGGCGCCGCCTGCACCTCTCCCAGCCCCTTCAGGAGGATCTGCCACGCCCGGCTCAACACCGGCAGCGACAGCCGGGAGGCAAGATCGGCGCCCTGCGTCCGCTCGATCTCCGGCGTGGCGGGGTCGGAGGCGGTCTCGGGCACGACCTTGAAGCGGGTCAGGAAATGGGTGAGGTCCAGCAGGTCCTGCATCACGACCGCCGGGTCGGCGCCGATCCGGTGCAGGTCGGCGAGGATGTCGAGCGCGTCGCGCGGCCGGCCGGACATCGTGGCGTCGAACAGCCCGATGACGCGGGCGCGGTCGGCCAGGCCCAGCATGTCGCGCACCTGGACCGCGGTGACCCGGCTGCCGCCGAGCGCGATCGCCTGGTCGAGCAGCGAGAGCCCGTCGCGCACGGACCCGTCGGCGGCCCGCGCGATCATGGCCAGCGCGTCGGCATCCGCCTCGACGCCCTCGCGCCCGGCGATGCGGCCGAAATGCGCGACCAGGGTCGGCGCGTCGACCCGGCGCAGGTCGAAGCGCTGGCAGCGCGACAGCACCGTGACCGGGACCTTGCGGATCTCGGTCGTCGCGAACACGAACTTCACGTGCTCCGGCGGTTCCTCCAGCGTCTTGAGCAGCGCGTTGAACGCGCTGTTCGAGAGCATGTGGACCTCGTCGATGATGTAGACCTTGTAGCGCGCCGAGACCGGCCCGTAGCGCACGCCGTCGATGATCTCGCGGATGTCGTTGACGCCGGTGCGGCTGGCGGCGTCCATCTCCATCACGTCGACGTGGCGGTCGGCCGCGATGGAACGGCAATGCTCGCACGTGCCGCAGGGCGTCACGGTCGGGCCGCCGGTGCCGTCCGGGCCGACGCAGTTGAGCGCGCGCGCGATGATCCGGGCGGTCGTGGTCTTGCCCACGCCGCGCACTCCCGTCAGCATGAACGCATGCGCCAGCCGGCCGGAGCGGATCGCGTTGGTCAGCGTCCGGACCAGGGCTTCCTGGCCGACCATCTCGGCGAAGTCGGTCGGCCGGTACTTGCGCGCGAGCACCCGGTAGGCGGCGCCCGCCTTCGGCTCGGTCGCGGCGGTATCGGCGTCTGGCACGGTCGTCTGGTCGGTCACCGGCATACTCGGGAAGCGGACGGAACGGGATCGCGGTCGTGCCGCCGGCCGCCAGTCTAGTGTCTGGCGGCGATGCTTTGAAACCGAAAAGCGGGGAGAGGTGGGAGGCTGGACGGGCGACCCGCGCCAGAACTCGTTACGGCTGCTTCCTTCCGGACCTGACCGGGTTGGCGAGGAGCACGTCCGCCGCCAGCCTCCCGCCGCATATATCGGCATTGCGCCGCCGGACCGCAAGCGTTTTCGCCAGGGCCTCGCCGGCGTCCGCATGCTTGCATAATACCGTATAGGTTGCACGACATGACCCGAAAACCATCATTGACGTTGTCGTCGGATCGGATCCATGGGAGTATCGGCAGCATGCAATGAGCATCGCAAGGATGGGGAATCGTGCCGTGCTGATCATGTGCGAGCAGGTAAGCGATGGTCCCGGACCATCCGAGAAAGTCGTCGCCGTAAGAACGACGGAGGGCGCTTCGGAAGAGGTCGTGGTCCACTGCAGCCAGGTGCGGGACCAGGCGCTGGAGGTCTCCCGCATCGCCGACCGGAACGGTGACGTCCTGGTCGAACTGCCTCGGGAGTCGACCTCCGGCAACTGGAGGATCTGGGTTTCCGGCACCAGCCTCGCGCGGGCGGAATGAACATCGAGGGGCCGCGGGGCCGAGGAACGCCGGCGTGATACTCACGGACAGGGAAATCGCCATAGCCCTGCGTTGCGGACAGATCGAATTGCAGCCCCCGCCGCGCCCGGAGTCCTACAGCTCCACGAGCGTCGACCTGACGCTCGCGAAGGAGGGCCGAATCTGGAATGCGGCCGGCGGCGTCCAGATTCGCCCGGGTCACGAGAACTACAGGT